>CAJXVK010000032.1 GCA_913060735.1 uncultured Cellvibrionales bacterium | reverse complement strand
GAGATCCTCTCTGGTCTCGTGGGCTCGGAGATGTGTATAAGAGACAGGGTATATAATGCGCCCGCTTTAGCCGATAGAGCTAAGGTCCAATGGTTGCACGTATAAACAGGCAGCTATTCTAGCGGATTGCGAGAGTTGAATAACCATGAAAAAAAGCTTTTTAAGTATTATTTGTTTGCTGGTCACATTCACAGCGAACCAGGCACTGGCAGCAGGCGATGCAGCAGCGGGCGAATCTAAGGTTGCTATGTGTGCAGGCTGTCACGGCAGCGACGGTAACAGTATGGTCGCATCATTTCCTAAGTTAGCCGGTATAGGTGAGAAATACATGACGCAACAGTTGCGTATGGTTAAATCAGGCGAGCGCGTTATTGTTGAAATGACTGGCATTTTAAATGGCTCGTCAGATCAAGACCTCCAGGATATGGCCGCTTACTATGATAGTAAGACTCGCCAAACGTCAGGTGCACAAGATATAACGCTGGTTGGCATTAGTAACCCTGAAGAGGCACTGGACTACGGTGAAAATGTTTATCGCGGTGGTAATTTGAAAACTGGCGTTGCCGCTTGTACAGGTTGTCACTCGCCATCGGGCAATGGCAATGGCCCAGCTGGTTACCCAGGTCTGGGTGGGCAGCATGCAGCCTACATAGAGAAGCAGCTTTTGGCTTACCGTCGTGGCGAACGCGCGAGCGGTGGCAACGCCATTATTATGCAAGGCGTAGCAGCAAATCTAAGCGATAAGGAAATCAAAGCCGTAGCTAACTATATCTCTGGTCTAAACTAGAGATAAAATTACATCAGGCCAACAGGAGGCAGAGATGACTTATTGGATAAAACGCATAGCTTTTTTAGTACTGATACTGCCTATGGCTATGTGCCAGGCGCAGACAGATAAATATCAGGCGGGTGTTCATTATGAGGTGCTTCCGCAGCCCATAAGAACAGCAGATGCTACTAAGATCGAAGTCAATGAGGTTTTTTCTTACACCTGTGGCCACTGCTATAACTTTGAGTCGGTATTACACCCCTGGGCGCAAAAGCTGGCGGCAGATGTTGATTTTCAGCAGACCCCAGCAGTTTGGCAGCCCGCTTTAGAGCCATTTGCGCGCGCCTACTACAGTGCAGTGCTGCTAAATGTTTTGGACAAGACCCATATGGCTATATTTGAGGCACTGCATGTTAAGAGGCAGAAAGTTCGCACAGAGGCGGATCTTGCCGCCATTTTTGCTGCCGCTGGCGTTGATGGTCTCCAGTTTTCCAAAGCCTACAACTCTTTTGGCATGACTAGCATGGTCAATCAGGCCAAAGCGCGTGTTCGCGGTTACCGAGTTCAGGGCACGCCAGAGGTTATCGTTAACGGCAAATACCGCGTCAGCAGCCGCAATGCCGGTGGTTTTGAGGGTATGCTGAATGTTGCAGACTTCCTGATCGAAAAAGAGCGCAGCGCTAAAGCTAATTAGCCCTTTTAACTCTGTATCAAAATACGCTGTCTATACAGCGTATTTTTTTGTTTTCTTTTTCTCATAGTTGTTGCCAATGACGTACATAGAGGAATAAATCTTTATCTATAAGCGACCTATAGTTACTATGTGTCCCCTTTTTTATCGCGCTCTGGAAATTTGTGCATCATGACAGTCAATCAAAGACCAACGATTAAACCCGCCAACCCTAACTTCTCCTCTGGCCCCTGCTCTAAGCGGCCCGGTTACGATGTTACCAATTTGGATATCGCCACATTGGGTCGCTCACATCGGTCCTCAGTAGGTAAGATTGCATTGGGTAAGGCCTGCACTGATACCGCAGAAATTCTCGGTTTACCCGAAGGTTATCGAGTGGGCGTAGTACCAGCTTCTGACACTGGCGCCGTTGAAATGATAATGTGGTCAGTTTTGGGCCAGCGACCCGTAGATATATTTGCCTGGGAATCGTTTGGTAGCGGGTGGCTTACAGATGCGACTAAACAATTAAAGCTCGAAGAGCTTAATAGTTACACTGCTGACTATGGCCTTTTACCCGATATGACGCAGGCCAATCCTGATCACGACTGTATCTTCACTTGGAATGGCACCACGGCTGGTGTAAAAGTCCCCAACGCCGATTGGATCAGTGATGAGCGTACTGGTCTGACAATTTGTGATGCAACGTCCGCTGTTTTTGCGATGGAAATGCCATGGGAAAAGCTCGATGTTGTCACTTACAGCTGGCAAAAAGTTTTGGGCGGCGAAGGTGGTCATGGCATGTTGATCCTAAGCCCGCGCGCGGTAGAACGTTTAGAGAGCTATACCCCTGCATGGCCAATGCCAAAGATTTTCCGTATGACCAAAGGCGGCAAGTTAATTGAAGGTATCTTCCGCGGTGAGACTATCAACACACCCTCTATGCTATGTGTTGCAGACTATTTAGATGCGCTGGACTGGGTTCGTTCAATCGGCGGACTGCCTGCAGCTATAGTCAAGTCACAAGCCAACCTCGAGGTCTTAAAAGGATTTGTAGAAGCACGACCCTGGGCGCACTTTCTGGCGCAGGACGCAGATCAAATTTCTAATACCAGTGTCTGCCTAACGCTCGATCTGGAGCCAGACCAGGTAAAACAAATTGTTAAGTTATTGGATGCCGAAGGTGTTGCCTATGATATTGGCGCCTACCGTGATGCACCAGCTGGCCTGCGCATCTGGTGTGGTGCCACCGTTGAACAATCCGATATTGAAGCATTACTACCATGGCTCGACTGGGCTCACGCAGAAGTTAGCCAATAATTAAAGCCGACTCTTACCGAGAATACTGAGAAAAATATGTATAACATCCGTACCTATAACGCGATTTCTTCAAAAGGTCTAAGCCGCTTTGCTGCTGACAAATACACTGTCTCCGGTGAAATGGAAGCAGCCGAAGGCGTGTTACTGCGCAGCCAAAAACTACATACAGAAGTGCTGCCGGAATCAGTGATTGCTGTCGCCAGAGCGGGTGCCGGTACTAATAATATTCCCACTGAAGATTACACTGAGAAGGGCATCGTGGTGTTTAACACGCCAGGTGCCAATGCTAATGCAGTAAAAGAACTGATCGTTGCTGGCCTGTTGCTGGGTTCTCGCGATATCTACGGTGGTATGAACTATGTTCAAGAGTTGAGCCATATGGATGACTCTGGCGAAATGGGCAAGTTGCTGGAAAAAGAAAAGAAGCGTTTTGCCGGTTCTGAGATTACAGGCAAAACATTGGGCGTCGTCGGTCTGGGGGCGATTGGTTCTATTATAGCCAACCTGGCACTTGACCTCGGCATGAATGTTATTGGTTATGACCCGGCAATTTCTGTTGAAGCCGCATGGCAGCTCTCCAGCCGTGTAGAGCGTATGGACAGTATTGAAGCGCTGCTAGCGCGCGCTGACTTTATTACGCTGCATGTGCCTGCTATTCCAGCGACTAAACATCTGATCAATAAAGATACATTGGGTCTGATGAAACCCACGGCTAAAATTCTCAATTTTGCCCGTGAAGAAATTGTTAGCACTGAGGACATGGTTGCAGCGCTTGATGCAGGCACTATTGCCGGTTATATCAGTGATTTCCCTGCGCCAGCGTTACTTGGCCGCAAAGATGTTCTACTGATGCCACATATCGGTGCCAGCACTGAGGAGGCGGAAGAGAACTGTGCTGTGATGGCTGCGGGCCAGCTTATGGATTACCTTGAAAACGGTAATATCCATAATTCGGTTAACTATCCGCCCACGAAAATGTCGCGCAATGGTGGCCGTCGTATTACCTTCACTAACAACAATGTGCCCAAAGTATTGGGTAGCGTGTTGGCAGTTTTGGCTGATGCTGAGCTTAATGTTGTGGATATGGTGAACAAAAGCCGCGGTGATATTGCTTACAATATCATTGATATCGAAGGTGATCTGGATCAGAGCATTGAAGCGGCGATTGCCAGTGTTGAAGGCGTGGTTAGAGTGCGCGTTATCTAAACTATTGTGGGCTGCATGAGCGGCCCCTATTACTACTCTGCGATCTCTTTTAGAGCAAACACCACCTTGATCTGCCCTTGCGATCTGCCCAAAGGGCTCTTTATAGCTCATCAACCGCCCTTAGAGTGCTCGTCACTTACGCTCTTTTCTCTAATTGTCATCTTGAGCGAAGCGAAAAATCTACGAATACGAACATGCCTTAGCTAAACAGCTTTGCCCTAACCGTATCACGATAGGCTTTTGGGTTATTGCCCGACCACTGCTTAAATCTCGATGAAAACCAGCTGGCCTCTTTGTAGCCGCTGTAGTTCGCTATCTCTAGAATCGACAAGTCGGTATTTTTAAGTAGGTCACAGGCAAAAGTCATACGCACTTCGGTTAAATAGTCGCCCGGTGTGCTTCCAACAGCGGTTTTAAAGCGTCGATTAAAGGTTCTGGTGGTCATGCCAAACTGGCTGGCCAGGTCTGAAATCGATAGGGCTCTGCTTAGATTGTCCTGTAACCATATCTGGGCCTGTGCAATGGCCTCGTCACTATGCTTGCCTAACGGCTGATCATGCATGCCCACTGGATCGGCAATATTGCGAATCTCATGAAAGAAATTACGCTGGGCTTGGCGGGCAATGATTCGCCCGAAAATCCTTTCCACCTGATGCATAAGCAGCTCCGCCATGGCGTTCACGCTGGCAGCACAGTAAATATTGCCCGCTTGGGTGGTAAAGTGCTGGCGCTCTAGCTGCACTGCTGGATAGCGCTTCTGTAGCTGATCAAAATAATGCCAGTGAGTGGTTGCTGGTTTATCGTTCAAAAGCTCAGCTTCAGCGAGAAAACAAACTCCGGTCCCCACTGCGGTAAAGTTGCAATTGCGTTGATGTTGCTCGCGTAGCCAGGGAATATAAGCCGCATACTTGGTGACTGCTGGGCGCGGATTACGCCACAGCGCGGGTATATGAACTAGGTCGCTGTCAAACCTGTCAGCCAAAGAGTGAGTCGCCTGCAGCTCAAAGCCTGCCGAAGTCTGCACAGGTTTTCCGTCGGGGGTAACACGGCGAATCACAACGTCTTGCACCCCATGGTTTCTGGTACGACCCATGGCCTGTGCAAAATTAAAGATTTCGGCAGCAAGGGTGGTGCTGGATACCAGCATATTGTCACAGAGCAAAAGAGTAAGGTTAAAAGCCATAATGGCCAAAATATAGCATATTTTGGCCAGAAAGCTAAAGTACATGGCCAAATACTTAAATAATACTAAAGATTTACTCTCTACACTGTCGCTTAAATAGTTGGTCACTACCTTTTTAAGGAAATAATATGAGTCACTCACTGCCCGTCATTGTTGGTTTTGGTGGATATAACGCTGCAGGACGCAGCTCTTCTCATCAGGCATTTCGCCGTATGGTGTTTGAATCACTGCCTCCGGCGGAGCAGCAAGAAACGGTTGTGGGCTTAGCCTGTTTGATGGGCCTTGTGCAAAAGCAGGCGCAGGGCTACACAGATCACGATGGCACGGTGCTAAGTGTTGAGCAAGTTGATGCCAACTTTAGAGCGCAGGTGCTCGATGGCACATTAATTCGTAAGCTTGGACTGTTTGACCCAAGCGCAGTAGCCGGGCACAAAAAAATAAATATCGGTGCCGAGGGGCTGATATTTAGCATGACAAAGCGTGACCTGCCGACAAATCTGCCCGAAGACTGGCAGATTCGCGACCTTGAAGATGGCACTGTCGAGGTGACAGCATCCCAAGCGGGTGAATACCTTGTTAAAACCCATCATGAATTGATCGCTAAAGCCGCCGGAGAGTTACCCACTGGCTTTAATCTCGCCGACCACTACAACGCTCGCTTTCATCCTCGCGGTCTACAAATGGCCCTTTTAGGCAGCAGTGATGCGGTACACTCTTTAGGTATTCCCTGGGACAAGGTGGCCGATCATGTGCGGCCAGACCAAGTCGGCGTCTACTCTTCCAGTGCCCTGGGTCAAATGACTGAAGAGGGCTTTGCCGGATTATTTCAGGCTCGTTTAAAAGGTAATCGTACCACCGCCAAGCAGGTGCCTATGGCGCTTAACTCGATGCCCGCTGATTTTATTAACGCCTATGTACTGGGTAGCGTTGGCCATACCGAAGCCGTCACCGGAGCCTGTGCAACCTTTCTCTATGTACTGCAAGCCGCGGTCCGTGACATTCGCAGTGGCCGCCGCCGCGTTGCCGTTGTGGGAAATGCCGAATCAACAATTATTGCTGAGGTGTCTGAAGGCTTCTCCAATATGAGTGCGCTGGGCAGTGATGAAAACCTGTGCAAACTCGATGGAACAGATAAACCAGATTGGCGTCGGGCCAGCCGACCCTTTGGCCAAAACTGTGGTTTTACATTAGCCGAGGCCACCCAGTATGTGGTACTTATGGATGACGCACTGGCGATTGAATTAGGTGCGGATATCCATGGCGCGGTACCGGAAATATTTATTAATGCCGATGGCGTTAAAAAATCTATTTCTGCGCCTGGAATCGGTAATTATATTTCATTTTCCAAAGCCGTTTCTGCCGCAATCGAAGTGGTAGGCAAAGACTGTGTACAGAACCATAGCTTTGTACATGCTCATGGGTCGAGTACCCCGGCCAACCGTACCACTGAGTCTGAGTTAATTGACCGTGTGGCAACCGCCTTCGATATCTATGACTGGCCTGTCACTGCAGCTAAATCGTATGTCGGTCACTCACTGTCGGTGGCCAGTGGTGATCAGTTAGTCTCTGCGCTGGGTACTTTTAAATACAACATGATTCCCGGTATTAAAACCGTTTCCGAAATTGCCTCGGATGTTCATCAGGAGCGAGCACGGTTTGCCCTTACAGACATGGATGTCAGTGAGCAAAAAATGGACGTGGCCTTTATTAACTCCAAGGGTTTTGGTGGCAACAACGCGACAGCGGTAGTGCTGTCCCCCAATAAGGTCGAGTCGATGTTGGCGGTGCGCTATGCCGATCATTTTGATGATTATCTGACAAGGCGTGAGGAAACTCGCATCAATTCAGCAGCCTATGCAGAGCGAGCAGACGCAGGGCAGCTTGATGTGATTTATCGGTTTGGCGAACCATTGATTGATGAGGACGGTTTGAGTATTTCTGCTGAGGGCGTTAGTGTTCCAGGCTTTGCTCAGAAGATTATTTTTGAGAAGGGAAATCCTTGGCAAGATATGCGAGAAACTGCTCCAGCTGATTAAGCAGTGCTTTATCGACTTTACGAGCTTGGTTAATCCACTTTCCTGGATTTACCTTAGCGCCGGCAACAGCACTGTCGGTGTTAAAAAGGGTGCCACCATGCACAGCAATTATGCCCGCGTTATTTCCCTTTTCAGTAGCCATTATTATGGGTCCGCCCGAGGCACCGCTAAGAGCATCGCAGTTATGCAGTAGAAGTTGCTCACTGATAAAAGCCTCAGAACTGAAATCCATACAGTGACTACTTAGACTAATTTCCTGACTGTCAGCATTGTAGCCCAGTAACTGCAACTCATTTCCAGCGGTATTGTTAAGCAGAGTTAATTTAAGGTTTTTTTGATAGGTTCTTTTTTGCAGCGCGACAAAAACAATATCAGTTTCTGACTGGCGAATTTTGTTTTTTGATAATGGTTGATACTCGTGTTTCGAAATAGCAGCGAAATCAATTCCGCTCAAGCGTTGATTCTCTGGTCGGTAACTACAATGCTTAAAGGCCTCGCCAGTTTTGTTATTAAACAGCACATGAGCCGCCGTTAAAATAATCGAGTGCTCCTTATTAGCTGTTGTTTCTATATGCGTAGCTGTGCCACGCAGGCCGCCATCACAGAAAACGGTGCCAACGGATTTCAGTAATTCTTTTGGTGCACTCTGGCGTTGATCTTCAATACCATTGTCTGGATTGCCATCGCCAAAAATCGCACTTTGAGTTGTTACGCTGATAAGAAATAGAATAAATAAAAAGCCGCTCTTTATCATTCTTAACCCATATCACCCCATATGCTTTGGATAATACTAATGGCCGCAAGTGGGGCGGTCTCGGTCCTCAGTACACGGGGACCTAGGGCTAATGCCGCGAAATTATGCTTAATCGCAGTCTCAATTTCACGATCACTTAATCCGCCTTCGGGGCCAACCAACAAAGCAATATTATTATTGCTATTAGTCATTTCAGCCAGGCGATTTTCAGTGCGATGATGAAGCACTAATTTTAGACCGATAACAGGGTCGGCTAGATATTGGTCGATCGTGGCTACAGAATTTATAACAGGGACAATATTGCGTTGGCACTGCTCACAGGCGCTGATGGCTATCTGCTGCCAGTGACGAGTTTTCTTTTCTAGGCGCTCACCGCTTAGTTTTACTTCACAGCGTTCGGTAAATAATGGCGTGATCTCAGTAGCACCTAATTCAGTGGCCTTCTGTACAATCCAGTCCATACGCTCGCCGCGAGATATGCCAATAGCCAGCTGAATTTTTAAGGGAGACTCAAGGTCTTGGTCAGAAAATTCATTGACAGCAACCCACACCTTGCCTTTTTTAACCTCAGTTAGCGCAGCCGAATATTCACCACCACGGCCATCAAATAAAATAATATTTTGACCTACTGACATACGTAATGCAGAGGATAGGTGTCTGGCAGCACCTTCTTCAAGTTGTATGCTACTGCCGGTAATTAATGGTTGTGCAGTAAAGATTCGCGGTATACGCATAGCATCATTTCGTTGTTAGGCCCAGATTGCTGCATAGAGTATCTGAATTTTGCCATTGATTCATCGTATAAAAATGAAGGCCCGGTGCGCCGCCAGCAACTAGTTTTTCACATAGGTTGGTCACTATATCAAGGCCATACTTCACTAGATCCTGTGGGCTATCACTACGCTCTTTAAGCTGCCAGCGTAACCAGCGAGGAATCTCAGCGCCACAGTTATCAGAGAAACGCACAAGATTATGGTAGTTAGTCAAAGGCATTATTCCCGGCACTATAGGTTTATCGATGCCAGCTTTAGTGCACTCGTCTATAAATCGAAAATAGGCATCAGGATTATAAAAATACTGGGTAATAGCGCGATCGGCACCTGCTTTAAATTTTTCGCCGAGCCAGTAAATATCCTTACTATAGCTTTCTGCCTCTGGGTGAATTTCAGGATAGGCACCCACATTAATTTCAAAATGATCGCCGCTCTTTTCGCGGATAAGAGCTACCAACTCATTGGCATGGACCAGCTGTTTGGTGCCACCAATGCCAGAGGGTAGATCGCCACGTAACGCTACAAGCTTATTGATGCCTGCGTCTGCATAAGATTGAACTAGGGCGAGAACATCGTCGCGACTGTCGCCACCCACTGAAAGGTGCGGGGCTGCTTGGTAACCATCTCGTTGGATATCCAGCACCAGGTCTTTAGTGGTATCCCTGGTGGAGCCACCCGCACCATAGGTTACCGAATAAAATTCTGGACAGTACTTATTCAGCTTTTCACAGGTGGTTTTAAGCCTTTGCTTGCCTTCTTCGGTTTTTGCAGCAAAGAACTCAAAGCTAAGATGGAGTTCGTTCGTCATGAAACTTACTTCCTGTTAATTATAAATTCGGTTTTTTTAGCGTTTGGCTAAGATCCCAACTAAAAGATACCCTTCACCAGATTCAAAACGACAGCATTAATACTTGTAGCTATCGCCTTTAAACGGACCCTCAACCGGGACACTAATATAATCAGCCTGGGCCTGAGTGAGTTTGGTAATAACACCACCAAAGCCGCCAACCATATAACGAGCCACTTCCTCATCGAGATGCTTGGGTAATACCTCTACCCGCAGCAAGTTAGCCTTGGCTTCTGTGTCTTGTGCGGCGTACTTCTGTGTATAAAGCTCTATTTGTGCCAGTACCTGATTGGCAAACGAGCCATCCATAATACGACTTGGGTGGCCAGTAGCATTGCCTAAATTAACCAGACGGCCTTCGGCCAGCAGGAGTAGATGATCATTGCTGGCACGATTGCGATAGACCTTATGTACCTGCAGCTTAATTTCCTCCCACTCCCAATTATTGCGCATATAGGCGGTGTCGATTTCATTATCAAAGTGGCCGATATTGCATACCACTGCCCCACTCTTAAGAGCAGCCAAAATATCGGCACCACACACATTGTAGTTACCTGTGCTAGTCACCAGCATATCGGTGTTGGCCAATAAGTCAGCATTTACTCCCTTAGCTGCATCACCGTCAATATAGGTAGAGACGACCTCAAAACCATCCAGGCAGGCCTGCATGGCGCAGATTGGATCGCACTCCGTAACCTTAACAATCATGCCTTCTTGGCGCAGCGATTGAGCAGACCCTTTACCCACATCGCCATAGCCAACCACCACCGCTTTTTTACCTGATAGCAAATGGTCGGTGGCGCGCTTAATAGCATCATTGAGACTGTGGCGACAGCCATATTTATTGTCACACTTGGACTTTGTTACCGAATCGTTCACATTGATTGCAGGGACTTTCAGTTCGCCAGTCTCTAGCATTTCATAAAGACGATGAACGCCAGTGGTCGTTTCTTCAGTAATACCGTGAACGGCGTCCAGCACCTGCGGATATTTTTCATGAAGCAGTGCGGTTAAATCACCACCATCATCAAGCACCATATTGGCATTCCAGGGCACGCCATCTTTAAGCACCTGCTGCTCCAGACACCATTCGTACTCTTCTTCGGTCTCGCCTTTCCAGGCAAAAACTGGGGTGCCATTTGCTGCAATAGCAGCAGCTGCGTGGTCCTGAGTTGAAAAAATATTACATGAGGTCCAGCGTACTTCGGCACCCAGCGCTTCCAAGGTTTCAATCAGCACAGCAGTTTGAATCGTCATATGAATACAGCCAAGAATGCGGGCGTCCGCCAATGGCTGCTCTGCGCGATATTTTTCACGCAATGTCATCAGTGCCGGCATTTCTGATTCAGCAATAGAAATTTCTTTTTTGCCCCAATCAGCCAAGCTGATATCGGCAACTTTATAATCGGTCATTTTGTTTTACCTTTATATGTAATAGTTAAAGCGCTTTTTTGAGCGCTTCTACTCTGTCTGTTTTTTCCCAGGTGAAATCTTCTTCTTCGCGACCAAAATGTCCATAGGCTGCAGTTTGCTGATAGATGGGTCGGCGCAGGTCAAGCATTTCAATAAGGCCGCGAGGTCGCAGATCAAAGTTATCTCGAACTAGGACAACAATTTCATCATCGGTCAGTTTGCCGGTACCAAAGGTATCGACACTAATAGAGGTAGGTTCGGATACTCCAATGGCATAAGAGACTTGAATCTCGCAGCGGTCGGCGAGGCCCGCGGCAACAATATTTTTTGCCACATAGCGGCCAGCATAGGCAGCAGAACGATCCACCTTGGTGGGATCCTTGCCCGAGAAAGCGCCGCCGCCGTGATGGGCCATGCCACCATAGGTATCAACGATAATCTTGCGACCGGTTAGGCCGCAGTCACCCATTGGTCCGCCAATTTCGAACTTGCCGGTAGGGTTAATATGATACTGAGTGCCCGCATGTAACCAGGCCTCTGGCAGTACTGGCGCAATAATTTCTGCGCGCACTGCTTCCTGCAAATCTGCTTGAGAAATACTTGGAGCGTGCTGAGTGGACAAAACAATGGCGTCAATTGCCACCGGCTTGCCCTGGTTATAGCGCAGGGTAATTTGACTTTTGGCATCTGGGCGCAACCAGGGCAGCGTGCCATTTTTACGAAGCTGTGCCTGGCGCTCTACTAAGCGGTGGGCATAGTAAATAGGCGCGGGCATAAGGACGTCGGTTTCATTGCTGGCATAACCAAACATTAAACCCTGATCACCGGCACCAATATCTTTGTTCTCGCTCTCATCCACGCCCTGAGCAATATCGCTAGACTGCTTGCCAATGGCATTGAGTACGGCACAGGAGTTGCCGTCAAAACCCATATCCGAATGGTCGTAGCCAATGCTCGTAATCACATCGCGAACAATTTGCTCAAGATCGACATAGGTTTTGGTGCGCACCTCACCGGCAATAATAGCCATACCGGTTTTAACCATGGTCTCGACGGCAACGCGGGAGTGGGGGTCGTCAGCTAAGATAGCATCGAGTACCGCATCAGAAATTTGATCGGCGAGCTTATCCGGGTGCCCTTCAGACACCGACTCGGAGGTAAATAGATTATAGGTAGACATAAGGTTTCCTTTTAACGAGGCTACAAGGCCTCTTTATAGAGCAGTGCTTCCGGCACTAAACTGTCGCAATTGAATGCGAAAACCATTGCGCTGGGTCAGGTAGAGACTATTGCCCTCTACTAAACCAGCCATATTTGCCCAGCGGGTTAATTCCTCTGGTTCAAACCCCAGCCAGAGGTCACCACAGGTATCTCTGACCCATTCTTGATCATGGGCGCAGAGGTCAGTCACAAGCAACACGCCGTCCTTATTAAGCAGGCTGGCGCAGTCGGCAATAATATTTGCCGGGGTTGGGTTGTGGTGCAAAACCATATTCAGTGATAGACAATCAGCCTTTAAGCCCTGTGTTTGCGCAACGCTTGTATCACCGAGAACAAACCGAATATTGGATAAGCCCTGCTGTGCAGCCCGCAACTCACACTGATCGAGCATCTCGCGGGCGTTATCCAAGGCAATTACCTGATCGAAGCGACTCGCCAGCTTGCCCAAAAATTGTCCGTATCCTGGGCCTACCTCAATGGCTATGCCGCTTGCAGCTGCACTGCTATCAAGAAAGCCCTCCACGCTGTCGCCGTAGTCGGCCCAGCTGGCGATCAAATCTTGATTCTCTTCAAAGCGGGCTACATTGCGGTTAAAAAATTCCACCGACGCCGAGGCGCGCTCATTATTAATCTGTTTTAAATGGTCTTCTAGATCAGCATCCAGGCGCGCATCATCAATGGTGTCAAATAGCACCTGCTGCAATGCCTGTAAGTCCACATCTGTATTGCTTGGGTTACGACGATAAAAAATGGTAGTGCCTTCACGGCGTGTCGCCACCAGCCCAGCATTGGCTAATATCTTTAAGTGATGGCTCATGGCTGATTGGCGGATATCAAAAATCTGACAGAGTTCCAGTACGCCGTAAGCATTTTGCTGCAACACCTTGAGGATCTGCATACGCAATGGATCGCCCGCCGCCTTACACAGCGCAGTAATAGCACTGATATCTGGATTTGGGGGTTGCTCTGCAGCCACAAGAATAGGTCTCAATTCAGTCATGGCGCGGACTTTATCACAGCATATTATCTATATCAAAATATTTTTATATATAAGCCAGACCCTTCTTAGGTAAGTTATTAAAATATGCTCAAAAGGGGGGTGCAAATAATGAATATCGGTTTACTGACAGGGCGGTCTAGGGGACAATACCCGCTTCCCAATTTCCCCGTTTCAGGAGTGATAATCCATGGCCTCACGTCGAGACCTTGCTAATGCAATTCGTGCCCTCAGTATGGATGCTGTTCAACAGGCTAACAGTGGACATCCCGGTGCCCCCATGGGCATGGCAGATATTGCCGAAGTGCTGTGGAATGATTATTTGCGTCACAATCCAGCAGATCCAGATTGGGTTAACCGAGATCGTTTTGTACTCTCAAACGGCCATGGATCAATGCTCCTCTATTCATTATTGCACCTCTCTGGCTATGATTTACCTATAGAAGAAATTAAAAACTTCCGCCAATTACATGCTAAAACGCCAGGCCACCCAGAATATGGCTATGCGCCTGGCGTAGAGACAACCACTGGTCCGCTAGGTCAGGGTATTAGTAACGCCGTTGGAATGGCGCTGGCTGAGAAGGTTCTGGGGGCCCAGTTCAATCGACCTGGCCATGATATTGTTGATCATCAGACCTACACCTTTCTAGGTGATGGCTGCTTGATGGAAGGCATCTCCCACGAAGTTTGCTCACTGGCAGGTACTTTAAAGCTAGGTAAGCTCACCGCATTTTATGATGACAATGGTATCTCCATTGATGGTGAAGTTGATGGCTGGTTTAGCGACGATACGCCAGCGCGTTTCGAAGCCTACGGCTGGCATGTAATAGCCAACGTAGACGGCCACGACAGCGAGGCAATCAAAGCAGCCATTGATGCTGCCCATGCTGAAACTGGCAGGCCTACCTTAATCTGCTGCAAGACCATTATTGGTTTTGGTTCGCCCAACAAGCAGGGTAAAGAGGACTGTCACGGTGCTGCATTAGGTGTCGATGAAGTTGCGCTGACCCGCGAAGCTCTCGGCTGGACTCACGGGCCCTTTGAGATTTCTGCTGATCATTACGCAGGTTGGAATGGTGTAGAAAAAGGCACCGCTGCGCAAACAGCTTGGGCTGACCAGCTTGAAGACTATCGAGCAGCCCACCCAGAGCTAGCGTCAGAATTTGAACGTCGCACCCGAGGTGATCTGCCCGAAGATTTCAGTGCCAATGCCGACGCCTATATTCAGGAATGTCAGGACAAGATGGAAAAGGTCGCCTCACGCAAGGCATCGCAAAACTGTCTTAATGCCTATGGCCCAATGCTTCCAGAGCTCCTTGGCGGTTCCGCGGATCTCGCCGGCTCCAACCTGACTATCTGGTCCGGCTCCAAAGATATTAGTGCCGACAATGCCGATGGCAACTACATCTATTACGGTGTGCGTGAATTTGGCATGAGCGCTATGATGAATGGTATCGCTCTGCACGGCGGCTTTATAAACTACGGCGCCACCTTCCTAATGTTTATGGAATATGCACGCAATGCTGTGCGTATGGCTGCATTGATGAAGCAACAGAGCATCTTTGTATACACCCACGACTCCATTGGTCTGGGAGAAGATGGTCCGACTCACCAGCCGGTTGAGCAACTGAGTGCCCTGCGCTCCACACCTAATCTTCACACCTGGCGTCCTTGCGATACTATCGAATCTGCAGTGAGCTGGAAGAGTGCGATCGAACGTCGCGATGGCCCCGCCGCCTTGGTATTTAGCCGTCAGGGTCTGGCACCAATGTCTAGAACCACCCAACAAGTTGCCGATATTGGACGCGGTGGTTATGTGCTGAAAGATTGCGCAGCACCGCAAGCCATTTTGATTGCCACGGGTTCTGAAGTAGAGTTGGCCGTTAATGCCGCTGACGAACTTGCGGGCCAAGGTATTCAGGTGCGCGTTGTTTCAATGCCTTGCGCCGAGATATTCTCAGCTCAGGACGCTGACTACCGAGACTCAGTACTAACCCCAACTATTCGTGCACGAGTAGCGGTGGAGGCACTGCATGCCGATTACTGGTATAAGTTTGTGGGCCTCGATGGCCGCGTAGTAGGTATGCGCACCTTTGGAGAGTCAGCACCTGGTGACCAGCTGATGAAAGAGTTTGGTTTCACCGTAGATAATGTTGTCGCTAACGTTAAGGAAGCCATAGGCTAATGATTCGTATAGCTATTAATGGCTATGGCCGAATAGGCCGCTCAGTATTGCGAGCCCTGTATGAATCGGGGGCTCGTGAGCGAGTGCGGGTTGTGGCTATTAACGAGCCCGCCGACAGTAAGACAATCGCCCATTTAACCCGCTATGACTCAACTCATGGTAGATTTTCTGGGACTGTGAGCAACAGTGAAGGCTTACTTACAGTCAATGGCGACGATATTCATATTCTTCATGAAAAGCAATTACAGCAGTTGCCTTGGGGTGAACTCGGGGTCGATGTAGTGCTGGAATGCAGTGGCACATTTACTGATCGTGAGACCGCCGAGCAACATATAAGCAGTGGCGCCAAGAGGGTACTGTTCTCTCAGCCAGCCGAGCCCACAGTCGATGCCACTATTGTCTACGGTATCAATCAACACATTTTAACCGGTGATGAAACCATTATTTCTGCCGCATCCTGCTCAACCAACTGTGTGGTACCCGTCATAAAGGTGCTGAACGATGCCTTTGGTGTGGACGGGGGTGTCATTACCACCATCCACTCGGCGATGAATGATCAGCCAGTGATTGATGCCTATCACCACACCGATCTGCGCAAAACCCGTGCCGCCATGCAATCCATTATACCTGTGGACACAGGGCTCGCTTTAGGGATTGATCGCCTGATGCCAGAGCTTACGGGACGTTTCCAGGCTCAGGCGATGCGTGTGCCGACGGTTAATGTTTCAGCAATTGATCTATCCATCATGCTAAATACCAAGGTTGATACAGCTACCGTTAATGCCGCATTGGCCGAGGCCGCCGATGGCAATCTTGACGGCGTGTTGGGCTATACCGAAGAGCCGCTCGCCTCCTGTGACTTTAACCATGACCCGCGCAGTGGCATTGTCGATGCTAGTCAGACTAGGGTAAGTCAGCAAAAATTAATCAAAGTGTTAATTTGGTTCGACAACGAATGGGGTTACGCCAACAGAATGCTCGACACCTTATTAAGTTGGCATGGGCTCCCGCCAGCCAACCAGTAAAAACCTCTCACCAGTATTAAGGATTACGATGACCGTCAAGTTAATGATTGACCAAACACTAGCAGGAAAACGCGTTCTAATCCGCGAAGATCTCAATGTACCGATCAAAGAAGGCAAAGTATCCAGCGACGCCAGAATCAAAGCAGCACTACCTACCATTAAGTTGGCCCTAGAGGCAGGTGCAAGCATTATCCTTATGTCCCACCTAGGACGCCCCACCGAAGGGGAGTACGATACTAATTTCAGCATGAAACCAGTCGCAGCGCATTTAGGGGAGTTGCTCGGCCAGCCAGTAGCAGTAGAACAAAGTTGGACCAATGGCTTAGATATTGCCGACGGCGCCATCGTTATGCTGGAAAATGTACGCTTTAATCCAGGCGAAAAAAACAACGACGACAACCTCGCCAAAGCCTATGCCAAACTCTGCGATGTTTTCGTGATGGACGCCTTTGGCACATCTCACCGCGCCCAGGCCTCAACCCACGGTGTGGCTAAATACGCGCCCATTGCCTGTGCAGGCCCGCTTTTGGCCAAAGAGCTAGAAGCGTTGGAAAAAGCCTTGGCAGCGCCAACACCACCAGTAACCGCTATTGTTGGTGGCTCAAAAGTATCCACCAAATTAATGGTATTAGAAACACTGGCCGACAAAGTCGATCAACTCATTGTCGGTGGTGGTATCGCCAATACCTTTTTAGCAGCCGCGGGCAAGAATGTGGGAAAATCATTGTGTGAACAGGATCTAATCCCAGCTGCCCAAGCCCTGATGAAAAAGGTCAATATCCCACTGCCAACTGATGTAGTGGTCGGCAAAGCATTTTCAGAAACGGCAGAGGCAGTGATAAAGTCTGTGGACGATGTTGCTGATGACGATATGATTTTTGATATAGGCCCAGACTCAGCCAAAAATTTGGCCGCTATCATCGCCTCAATGGGCACTATCATTTGGAATGGTCCGGTGGGTGTTTTTGAGTTTGATCAATTTGCTGAAGGCACAAAAACACTGGCTCTCGCAATCGCCAAAAGCTCAGGTTTTTCAATCGCGGGCGGAGGAGATACACTTGCTGCTGTGGATAAATACGAAATCACTGAGCAAGTTTCCTATATTTCAACAGGCGGAGGCGCCTTTTTAGAATATGTTGAAGGCAAAGAATTACCCGCTGTTGCAATCCTTGAACAGCGTGCAAACGGCTAAAAGAATTATTGGATCTAACGGAGGGAAAAGATCATGGCTCTAATATCATTGCGACAGATGCTCGATCATGCAGCGGAACATAATTATGGTGTACCCGCATTTAATGTAAACAATTTAGAGCAGATGCGCGCGATTATGCTGGCCGCTGAACAGACCGATAGCCCAGTGATCGTTCAGGCTTCGGCTGGTGCGCGCAAATATGCCGGTGCACCATTTTTGCGGCACCTGATCCAAGCCGCTGTAGAAGAATGGTCAGATATCCCAGTCTGTGTGCATCAGGATCATGGTACTAGCCCAGCAATCTGTCAGCGCTCCATTCAACTTGGTTTTACTTCAGTGATGATGGACGGTTCATTAATGGAAGATGGCAAAACGCCATCAAGCTATGAATATAATGTAGACGTTACCAGGCGTACTGTTGAAATGGCTCATGCCTGTGGTGTCTCTGTTGAAGGAGAGCTCGGTTGTCTGGGCTCATTAGAAACAGGGCAGGCCGGTGAAGAAGATGGCGTTGGCGCAGAGGGCATCCTCACCCATGATCAGATGCTCACGGACCCAGAAGAAGCGGCAGACTTTGTCTCCAAAACTCACTGTGACGCACTGGCCATCGCCTGCGGCACCAGCCATGGCGCCTATAAGTTTAGTCGCCCACCGACTGGTGATATTCTCGCCATCGACCGCATCAAAGAAATTAATAAACGTATTCCCGGCACTCACCTTGTTATGCACGGCTCATCATCCGTACCTCAAGAATGGTTAGCCATCATCAATCAGTACGGCGGCGAAATACCCGAGACCTACGGTGTACCAGTCGAACAAATTTGTGAAGGCATCAAACACGGCGTGCGTAAAATCAATATAGACACCGACCTGCGTCTGGCATCAACTGGCGCAGTGCGCCGGTATCTAGCAGAAAATCCAGCGGCCTTTGATCCGCGTTCCTATCTTAAAGAGACCATAACCGCGATGAAAGATATTGCGGTGGCCCGTTATGAGGCCTTTGGCACGGCGGGCAATGCTAGCAAGATTAGAGCCTTGGGTTTAGATGCGATGACTGGCCGCTATGATAGCGGTGAGCTTGATCCGAAAATAAACTAAGTAATACTAGTTAATAAAAAAGGGCACTTAGGTGTCCTTTTTTGTCTCTATCAAATTGATAATCGGCTTAGTCTCTAAACATGGCAGACTTTTTAAAATTGGATATTTTTATTTGTGTTCTCTAATGAATCAGTTACAGATAGTGATCAGCACATACAGAGCTTCTTTCGACCTGTTGACCCAATATTACAAGATAGTCTATTTGAGAAACATAAATTTTCCCTAAATAAGAGTACGCCCTATTTTTGTAAGCGGCATAGGATTGCACAAGAAAACTTATCACTGCTAGCTAAGCCCGATAGAGTGTTTTTCATCAATCCATTTGATGATAATAAAATATTGGTAACAACCAAGGAGATAAGTGACTTTAGAAATGGCAGTGCTAAAATGTGGATTTTAGAAAAGCTTGAATCGCGAATTGATGTCGATCATCCGCAAATATCTAAAGAATTAAAAAAACCAGCTTAACTCTATGACCTAGAGCATAAGATCGTTTCGCTATGAAATAGGCGTTGCAAGTGGAGACGTTTCAAAAGGCCCCGGGATAAGACCCGATTCTAAAAAACTTTTAATACAGTCCAAAAATATGTCAGTGGCCAATGAGTAGATTTCAGTAACAGTCACCTTGTGATGCCTATCGATTCAACCACCGAATACTACCTGATAATAGTGCGCGATCCGAAAAATCCATCATTAGTGGAGATAGCGAGGATGCAGAAGAACGTCGCAGAGACTTAATGCCTTCTACAAGTAATTGACTGACGGCGAAGCGAAGCATAAACCTATTCACCAGCTGCACTGGCATATCTTCCCAAGATGGTCTATATGTAAGTGTATAAACTTTTCCCAATCAACAAGGAAGTTATGATGAAAGCACTGTTATCTGTTTTAGTCTTGTCATTAGTTGTGGTTCTATCTGCTGGCTGCTCGACTATGCAGCCGCCACGATATTCTATTTTTGTCGATAATATTCAAGAATTAAAGAATTATACTGATGCTCAGGTGCAGGTATCAGATATTAATCTGAGTGCAAATTTCAGTGCCGGTTGTCGTTTAATGGGTCCAATCGAACCTGCTGATGGCCTAACAATTCCAATGTTTATCAAAAAAGCATTTAATGATGAATTCAAGATGGCAGGTATATAC
>CAJXVK010000031.1 GCA_913060735.1 uncultured Cellvibrionales bacterium | reverse complement strand
GAGATCCTCTCTGGTCTCGTGGGCTCGGAGATGTGTATAAGAGACAGCTATTCTCAGGGCGGTATTTTTAGCCGTGATCGTGAGCTGTCATCCACGGCAGATGGACGACCGCGAGAGGGTGTTGACCGCCGCTCTAGTGCCACAGGCAATGCTCGTATTAATGTCGATGGCGATATTTTGGTGCTGTCAGCCGACAATTTAGAGGGTACATCTGCAGCGGATTTTCGTCAGGCAACCAATGAGGACCTATTTGATGGGCAGCTGTTCAGCTCATCGCTAATTCCCGCAGAGCGAAACTCGGTCTATATTGCTGGCGAATTTAAAAAGTTAGGTTCTCTGGATGCTGCCTTTGACCTCACCTATGTCGACAGCAGCACATTGATTACTTTTGCTCCAGCCTCTGTTTTTACCGCCTTTGCCAATACTCCAATCAGCATCGCCAGCAGTAATCGCTACAACCCATTCGGTCGAGACCTGACTGATGTTCGAATTCGTCTGTCGGGCCTGGGCCCGCGTTTGCAGACTAACGATGCACAAACATGGCGTGCCAATGGACGATTGATGGGTAACTTACGTGATGGCGAATGGCAGCTGAGTTTTAATTGGAGCCAAACGGATGCGCAGGAACGTTGGCAGAATCTGGCGAACTTACAAAATATATCTCGAGGTTTGGGTACGGATGCCAGCCGCCTAGAAGACTGTGTACCGATTAATTTCTTCGCTCCGGCCGCCTCAATGGCTCAGGATCAATTGGGCTTTATTAGAGCGGGGGCGACGAATCGCGGACAGTCTGAGCTGATGTCAGTCAATCTCGACTTCTCTCAGCTAGTTGATATATTGCCGGCCGGTGACATCGAGTTTGCGTCGGGCTTAGAATTTCGTCATGAGAGTTTAAATACAGAAACTGATTCGTTACTGGTGAACAACCATTTAGTTGGTGGTGACTTTGCCAGTGGCACTGGGCGTCGTGACAGCACTGAGCTGTATCTAGAATCACTGCTGCCTCTGGCAAAAGGCGCGCGGGGTATATACAGTCTTGAGGCCAATGTCTCTTTTCGCATGACCCATTCAAATAATGCTGGTCTGCGCGCTAACCCCAAGTTGGCGCTGCGTTTTCGTCCCGTCGAGGATTTAATGCTACGGGGCAGTCTGTCTACTGGTTTTCGCTCGCCCTCACTCTTCGAACTACATCGGGCGGATAGCCAGAGTCAGGGCTCTTTTATAGATCCCTGCTCAGTGATTGACGACATCGATGATTTGTCCGGTTGTCAGATGGCCACTGACCCACTGCGCAACCAGTTTATTCGGATAGCTCGGGGTAACAAAAATCTACGTCCAGAGAAGTCCCAAAATCTATCCTTGGGTTTTATTTTTACCCCCAGAGGATTGGAAAATCTCACTTTGGGATTGGATTTTTACCGGATTTATGTCGATCAGGTGATCGGCACCAGTGGGCAGTTTGCCCTAGATCAAAATGCCCAATTTGGGCTTTTCCCCGATCGCATTATGCGCAATGCTGACGGTGAATTGATGGCCGTTGTCGCCAGCGACGAGAATCTTGGTTCAAGAAAAATTCATGGCATTGATATGGATATTTCATGGCGCCTGTTTATTGCAAAATGGGGAACTCCTTGGTGTCAATCTTGGCGGTGCTTATATTCACTCATACAGATTGCAACGCAGCTCAAACAGTGCTCAGGTGGACTTGGTAGGTACATTTAGGGATGCCGCAGCTGAAGGCAGCGGTTCTATTCCTCGGTGGAAGTCAAACCTCAATCTATTTTGGCAGTTTGGGCGTTGGGAGATGGGGCTATCGTCCTCACATGTCTCTTCAGTGACTGAGCAAATTCTTGCACAGAACCGTTCTCGGGATGCCGGTGCTTGGTCGCGAGAAGACGTGCAGTTGAGCTATCGCTTTAATACGGGTGAGTCCCTGGTGACTCTCGGCATTGAGAATTTTCTAGACGAACAGCCGCCATTTTTAGGTTCAGCGCTAAATGATAATTTTGATGTTAGAGGTCAGGATTTAAGTGGACGATTTTTATATGCACGACTGAGCCATCGACTTTAAGGTTGGCTTTCAAGGATGTCCAGAGGTCAGGTTAGATGCGTTTTTCAGACTGAGCTGGCCATCGATCTAGTAAAGTCTCGATGCCCGCATAGTGATTACTCGTCGGTAGACAGCGAGATGTCGTAGACGCCAGCTTCACGCGCCTGATCGGAGATCTTTACAAACATCTCAGTTCTAGATTTTGGATGAGAGCTAATAACAACCTTGGCTTCAGGTTTTTCAGCGTGCATTCTCTCAACATTGGCGCGAACTGCGCGAATATCGATGCGTCTTCCTTCAAGTGTTAGCTCATTGCTCTCTGAGATACGGAACACGATGTTAGTGTTCTCAGAATCTGGTGGTGGCTGATCTGAAGTTGGTGGACGGTTAACGCTGATACCTGATTCATTAACGAATGAAGCAGTTACAATAAAGAAAATAAGCATAATAAACACAACATCCAGCATAGGTGTCATATCAATTTGCGATTCGTCTTCTTCTCTACGTCTTTTACCTAGCGCCATGTTTAGCCGTACCTTGATCAAAACAAGTCTTACAATGGAGCAGGCATTCTACTGATTTTTTAACAAAATACCAGAGGCCCCACCCCTTAGTGTCGCTAGGCAATATGTTACCCTGCCAGAACTTAAACAAGTGTGCCAGAAATCATGCCTTTTGAACAAACAAAACCTTAATAATTGAGTCATTTATGCCCGAATTACCTGAAGTAGAGACTACCTTGCGAGGTGTAGAGCCTTGGATTGCTGGTCAGATTATTGATTTGGTGACTGTGCGCCAAGGCTCTTTGCGCTGGCCAGTAACTGAGGGCATGGCAGAAATTGTTCAGGGGCAGACTGTTGTAGCGGTCAAGCGTCGCGCTAAGTACCTGATTATTCAGCTTGAGCATGGATCGATGCTAATACATCTGGGGATGAGCGGCAGTTTACGGTTAACTGATCGCGACCTAGTGTGGCGCAAGCACGACCATATAGAAATGCAGCTGAGTAATGGCTCGACGCTGAGATATCACGATCCACGACGCTTTGGCTGCTGGCTGTGGTCCGAGGGTGAACACAGTCAGCTGGCCCGGCTTGGGCCGGAACCACTGTCAGATGCATTTGACAGCGAGCGGCTTTTCCAGCTGTCACGCAAGCGTAAGATGGCAGTGAAGCCCTTTATTATGGATAACAATGTGGTGGTTGGCGTCGGTAATATCTATGCTTCCGAGGCACTGTTTCGCAGCGGTATCAGGCCTGATCGTGCTGCGGGACGTGTTTCTTACCAGCGCTACGAGGTGCTGACTGGGCATATTAAGGAGGTGTTGGCGGCTGCGATAGAACAGGGCGGTACGACATTGCGTGACTTTGTTAATGCCAATGGAGAGCCGGGCTATTTTCAGCAGACATTAGACGTCTACGGTCGAGGAGGTAAGACCTGTAATCAATGTGGTTGCGTATTAAAAGAGATTAAGTTGGGCCAGCGCAGCTCGGTTTTCTGCCCGAGCTGTCAGCGTTAAGTCTGGGCATTAACCTTGCTGAAATTTCTTCAGCAGGGCCTCGGCCACATTCGCTGGCACAAACTTGGATACATCACCGTCCAGAGAAGATATTTCCCGGACTAATGAAGAAGAGATATACGAGAAGCGTTCGGCTGGTGTCAGAAAAATGCTCTCAACCTCTGGTGTCAGTGCACGGTTCATATTGGCCAGCTGAAATTCATACTCAAAGTCAGATACCGCGCGCAGGCCACGCATAATCGCATCGGCCTTGCAGTCCTTAACAAAGTGAACCAGCAGGTAATCAAAACCAAGAATCTCCACGTTAGGCACGTGAGATAGCGCTTCAGAGGCCAGCTCAATGCGTTCATCGACGCTAAAAAGGGGACTTTTACGTTGGCTGCTGGCAATGCCAATAATAATTTTGTCGAATAGCTTAGAGCCGCGTTCGACAAGGTCAATATGACCATTGGTAATAGGATCAAAGGTGCCGGGGTAGACGATAGTCTTCATACACGGAGTCCTTGGGCTGTTAAACAGGCGCGCATAGTACTTAAATTATAGCTTTGGCTCAATACGTGAATAGAGGCAGTAGCGCACCTCGCCGCTAACCTTCTCACGCAACATCTGCCAATTCTCTGGCGCGATAAAACTATTGTCCGTGGCGGCCATTTCACAGTAGATCATAGCCTTAGCGGTTAGCCAACTATCATTGTTGAGCAGTGCGCAAGTCTTACTAACTAGCCCTGCAGCAAAAGGCGGGTCAATAAATGCCAGATTATAGGGTTGTGGTGGCGCGCCTTGCTGTAAATACTTAAGGCTGTCGGTGTGCACAATATCTAGTCCTTCGGCCTGCAATAGGGCAGCATTTTCACGCAGCTGGTTAACGGCGACGCTTTGTTGTTCTATAGACGTACAGTGAGTGGCTCCTCGGGACAGTGCCTCAAAAGACAGAGCGCCGGATCCAGCAAACAGATCAATACAGCGAGCGCCATCAATACTCGCTGTCAGCCAGTTAAATGCGGTCTCGCGAATTCGATCGCCGGTTGGGCGCAAGCCATCCGCCGGTTGGAAGGTGATAACGCGGCTGCGCCATCTGCCAGCAATGATTCTTAGCTTATGGGCTGATGGCCCCTGAGTTTGATTCCTCGGCAAATAGATGTTCCTTGAGGGTTACTTTTAAGCACTTTTTTGAATGTAAATGGTAGGATACACTAGATTTTAATAACCGTAGTACATGAGCCTCAATGGATTCTCAGCCAGCCGACACCCCACTAGCCGACGCCAAGAAAAAATCCTTTATGGACAGGTTTCGACGCAGCCCTGCCCCCGCTGAAACTCTAAGTTCAGAACTCGATGCGCCAGTCAAAGAAAAGCTTAGTTTTACCCAGCGTATGCGCAAGGCACTATCTCGCACAGGAGAAGGCCTTGGCAGCTTATTTTTGGGCGGCAAGACCATTGATCAAGGCCTGCTAGAAGAGCTCGAAACTCTGCTGTTAATGGCCGATGTAGGCATTGAAGCGACCGGCAAGATACTTGCGCAGTTAACTGAGCGCCTCAACCGTAAAGAACTTAAAGATAGTGCCGCCTTGCAGTCGGCATTGCATGAAATATTGCTAGCCAGATTAGAGCCCTGCCAACAGGCTATGGCCATAGAAACAGTGGCAGCCCCCTACGTGGTATTGGTTATTGGGGTTAATGGCGTCGGTAAAACGACCACCATAGGTAAGCTTGCCCGTCGTCTGCAGCAGCAGGGCAAGTCGGTGCTGTTGGCGGCCGGCGATACCTTTAGGGCGGCGGCAGTAGAGCAGCTGCAGGTCTGGGGCGAGCGCAATCAGGTGCCTGTGGTCGCTCAGCATACAGGCGCAGATAGCGCCTCAGTTATCTTCGATGGAATTCAGGCGGCCAAATCGAGGGGCGTCGATGTCGTTATTGCCGATACCGCAGGTCGGTTGCACAATAAAAGCAATCTGATGGAAGAGCTTAAAAAAGTAAAGCGTGTTGCCGGTAAGCTCGATGAAACTGCACCTCATGAGGTGTTATTGGTTCTCGATGCGGGCACTGGTCAGAATGCTGTATCCCAGATGGCCGAGTTTAACCAGGTGGTTGGTGTTACCGGTATTGCCTTAACCAAGTTAGACGGCACTGCCAAGGGCGGTGTTATTTTTGCTTTGGCCGATAAATTTTCAGTGCCAATTCGTTATATAGGTGTAGGTGAGGGTCAGGAGGATTTGCAGCCCTTTGTGGCCAGCGACTTTGTCGATGCGCTTCTGAGTTCAGGTATGATCGAAAATGATGAATAACCTACAGGTTGTAAAGGCGTGATTCAGTTCGATAATCTCAGTAAGCGCTACCCTGGTGGTTTTGAAGTGCTGCGCAATATCAGTTTCAAGATGGATGCTGGGGAAATGGCCTTCCTCACCGGCCATTCTGGCGCCGGTAAAAGCACTTTATTAAAATTATTGATGTTGATGGAGCGCCCGACATCGGGAAATCTGCTGATCAATGGCAAAAACCTCAATCGCTTATCGAACTCTCAGATACCTATGTACCGCCGTCAGGTGGGAGTGGTTTTTCAAAATCATCAGTTGCTGTTAGATCGCTCCGTTTTTGACAATGTAGCCTTGCCGCTGCAGGTAACAGGTTATCCAGCCAGCGAAGTTGGCCGCCGCGTGAGAGCCGCATTAGACGGTGTGGGCTTGCTAGACAAAGAGCAGCAAAAACCCATGGCGCTGTCTGGAGGGGAACAGCAGCGTGTAGGTATTGCCAGAGCGGTAGTGCACAAACCTCGTATTCTGCTGGCCGATGAGCCTACCGGCAATCTTGATCCCGAGTTATCCACTGAGATTATGGCGCTATTCCGCCGCTTTCAAAGTGTTGGTGTCACCGTATTGATCGCCACCCACGACATTAGCCTTATCAACCGCATGCAGCTGCGCATTATGCGCTTAGAAGATGGTGAACTTACTGATGATGGGGGCGGTTATGGCGGCTACTGATAATAACCGCGATGCTAATCAGCGCGGTGCAAGCGGTCAAAAACTCAGTTTTTCGAATCGCTGGCGTGCCTATAAGTCACATCACCGCATAACATTGCGCACCAGTTTTAACAAGATGTTGCATGAGCCACTGCAAACGATACTCACGGTCATGGTTATTGCCATTGCGCTGACATTGCCCGCTGCGCTTTATTTAACGGTCGACAATGTGCAGCAGCTGGGCAGTAATTTTGAGTCCTCGGCACAGATCACCGTATTTGTGCAAAAAGGCGCTAAAACGAAGGCTATTCAAGACCTTGAAAGTCAGCTCACGACAATGCCAGCTGTGGCCAGTGTCGACTATATTTCAGCTAAGCAGGCGCTGTTAGAATTTAAAGCCTTATCGGGCTTTGGCTCTGCGCTGCGCTATCTCGAAGACAATCCGCTACCAGCCATATTTTTAGTGCAACCCAGGGTAGAGGGAGAGATTGATTTAGCCGAGACTAAAAAGTTTGTTGAAGCTATAGGTGCACTACCTGTGGTTGACGATGTGCAGGTTGATATGGTCTGGCTACAACGTCTGCATTCATTGATTGAAATGGGCCACAAATTAGTTTTGGCTCTTGGTATCACGCTGGGTATAGGTGTGTTGCTGGTAATAGGCAATACCATCCGCCTGGCGATTGAGAGCCGCCGCGATGAAATTATTGTGGTTAAGCTAGTGGGCGGTACCAACGCCTATGTGCGCAGACCTTTTCTCTACACAGGTTTACTGCTGGGGCTATTGGGTGCCCTGATAGCCTCAATTATGCTGTTTAGCGGTCTGCTATGGATGAGTAGTTCGATTGAAAACCTCGCCAGTCTCTACCAGAGCCAATATAGGATAGAGGGCCTTGGCGTTGCCGGCTTTTTCACCTTGATGCTCTTAGGCGCTGTGTTTGGCTTGGGTGGTGCATGGATTGCGGTAGGCAAACATTTGCGAGATATAGAGCCAAGGTAAAATAGCAATCTAACGAGCTCTCAGCCTAACTTCTTAGAGAACTACTAGAGTCCTTACAGGCTCTAGTAACCAGTAATTGTTTAATGATAGAATTATCGACCCACGATTAAAGAGTGCAACATGAACACAGCCCTTCAAACTATGGATTGGATGACACCAGGCGCTAACCTGAATGCTTATATTCAGGGCACAGCCACGGTGCCTATTCTATCTGTCGAAGAAGAGAAATCATTAGGTGAAGCCCTGTATTACGAGGAAGATCTCGATGCAGCACGTCGCCTGGTAATGTCTCACCTGCGCTTTGTTGTGCATATTGCTCGCTCTTACAGCGGGTACGGCCTCCCACTGGCTGACCTAATTCAAGAGGGCAATGTGGGCTTGATGAAAGCGGTGCGACGCTTTAATCCAGAAAAAGGCGTGCGCGTAGTCTCTTTTGCGGTGCATTGGATCAAAGCAGAAATACATGAATTTATTCTTCGCAACTGGCGTATTGTCAAAGTTGCGACGACCAAGGCGCAGCGTAAGTTATTCTTTAATCTGCGCAGTGCGAAAAAAGAATTGCAGTGGCTAACCGCCGATGAAGCCAAAGCGGTTGCTGGTGATTTAGGTGTTGAGGTCAAAGACGTCAAGGAAATGGAGATGCGTCTCTATGCCCGAGATGCCGCCTTTGATGCACCGGCAGACGAAGATGAAGACAGCGTGCAGTATGCGCCTGTGTTCTATCTCAATGATAAAGGCGCAGATCCTGCCGAGCAGGTCGAAAAAGATGATTATGAAGGCGACAGTAACTATCGCCTTGCTGAAGCGGTTAAAAGCCTTGATGAGCGCAGTCAGGATATCTTGCAGCGCCGCTGGTTAGATGACAAAAAAGCCACATTGCATCAGCTTGCTGACCAATACGGTGTCTCTGCCGAGCGCATTCGTCAGTTAGAAAAAAATGCCATGAAAAAAGTCCGCGTATTAATGGAAGCCTGATTGACTAAACGAATTTAACAAGCCGCGTCGTCAAACGCGGCTTTTTTATTGCTATGAATAAAACAGCTTGGATCAAAATTATTGCCCTTGGTGGCGCACTATCTGTTGCCATGGGGGCCTTTGCTGCCCATGGTTTGGGCGGCAGCCTATCGCCGCGGCTAATGGATACATTTCGTACCGCTGTGCTATATCAATTTCTCCACAGCCTCGCGCTGCTAGGTATTATTTGTCTCCCAGAGCAATTGCTGCACAGCGGCAGACAGCTATGGGTGGCTCGAAGCTTTCTGGCGGGCATTATTCTATTTTCAGGATCCCTCTATGCGCTGGTATTTACCGGCATAAGTGCTCTGGGAATCATCACCCCATTGGGCGGCACAGCCTTTATTGTCGGTTGGGGAGCTCTTTTTTTCTCGGTAAAACCACAGATTCAAAATTAAACCATGGATATAAGACCGGAATATCGCAAGAAATCAATTCGCAGCTATGTGGTGCGAGCAGGGCGTATGACCGATGGTCAGCGCAATGCCTTTGAAAACAGCTGGTCAACCTACGGCCTAAAATTGGCCGATGGCGCCATTGATACAGATACAGTATTTGGTCGCTCTGGGCCCAAGGTACTGGAAATTGGTTTTGGTATGGGTGACTCACTATTGCAGATGGCTGCAGCTGAACCGGCGACAGATTTCATCGGCATCGAAGTGCATCCTCCAGGGGTTGGCACTATTATGAATATTGCGCAGTCAGAGGGGATATCTAATCTGCGGGTTTATTTAGCCGATGCTAATGATGTACTTGAAGAATGTTTCCCTCCCCAGAGCATTGATCGACTGCAGCTTTATTTTCCCGACCCCTGGCATAAGAAAAAGCACAACAAACGGCGTATTGTGCAGCCGCAATTTGTCCAGTTGGTACGTGAAAAATTACGCCCCGGTGGTGTACTCCATATGGCCACAGACTGGCAGCACTATGCAGAACAAATGCTCGAAACCCTCGACGAAGCTGAGGGTTTTGAAAACATTGCTGGCATTGGTCAGTATTCATCCAGACCGGATTATCGGCCCATGACCAAGTTTGAAAAACGCGGCGAGCGTTTAGGTCATGGTGTTTGGGATTTGATTTACAAAAAACGAGATTAGTCGCACAGCCGTCTAAAAATGACCTAGAATATTGGCTGACAGCGCCTGTGTAACAGAGCCTTTTAGCGAACTTAACGAAACATCTTAACTATATAAAGGAATACCAATGAAAGCATTGAAACTTCTGCCTCTGACTGCCCTACTGGCTTTAGGCGCCTGCGATCAGCTAAAGCAAGAGGACGTAGATCTGGAAACCCAAGCACAAAAAATCAGCTATTTGTTGGGCATGGACAATGGCAAAAACATTCAATCTGTAGGTATTGAGATTGATACCGCAGCTTTCCAGCAGGGTTTTGCTGCAGGTATAGCGGGCACAGACCCTGTATTGACTGAAGAGCAGATTGCCGAGACGGTAAAAGCTTTCGAAACCGAGATGCTGGCTAAGCGCGAAGAAATGCAAAAAGCAGAGCAGCAATCAAATGAGCTTCAGGCTGAGGGCAACGCCATTGCCGGCACAGAGTTTTTGGCGGCCAATGGTGTTAAAGAGGGTGTAACAACGACTGAATCTGGTTTGCAATACAAAGTATTAACCGCTGGAACTGGTGTAAAACCAAATGCCTCCAGCACAGTTGAAGTTCATTATGCTGGTCGCCTGTTAGATGGCACTGAATTTGACAGCTCATTTAAGCGTGGCGTGCCGGCTCAATTTGGCGTAACTCAGGTTATTGCGGGTTGGACCGAAGCGCTGCAGCTAATGCCTGAGGGTTCGAAGTGGGAGCTGTATATCCCCGCTGAGTTAGCTTACGGCCCCGGTGGTACAGGCCCGATTGGTCCCAACTCAACACTGATTTTTGAGGTTGAGCTGTTGCAGGCGAATGTTAGTGCTAAGGAAGGCTAAAATAGCGGCCTAAAGAAAGAGTAAAAATAGCCGCGCGATAAAAAGTCCCGATTAATCGGGACTTTTTTTGCAGTCGAAAAAAACGATTGGCCTCTGTGTAACAGGCTCTACGCAGAGTCAGGTTGCGATTCCTGAGTCTGCATAAGCTGCACTAGGTGAGCGTTATGCAGTACCTCAATCATCTTGTCTTCTGACTCAAATCGCTGCGCGAGGGTTTCGCCAATTACCGAAAGGTCAGTTCCTAATGTCTCGAGATCATCGGTAGCGAGATACTTATCGTTAAAATCCAATAGCGCCTCAGTGGAGGGCTGAATTTTTTCCATCAGTTCGGCGCCCTGTCGCAGGCCATCTTTATCACTAAAGGCCTTGCCTTCACCGGCTAATTGCTCGAAAACTTCAAAGTGGCCCACCGATACATAGTCGACCATAACCTCACAGAACCGCTGAAGCATGGTGCCATGATCATCATTGCTACCATCGAAGTCTTTTATTTCGCTTAGTTCACAGTACTTGACCAGCATTTCACGGCGTTCTTCTAACCAGCGGTCAATGATTTCACTCACGCCACCCCAGTGCTGCTGTAATGTTTGGCAATTTTCCAACATAACTACCTCTACTTGTCACTCCTTTGGATTCTAAGTTTACATCTTTTTAACCTGGAGAAAAGCTATTCAGGACTATTCAATGCAGAAACAGTGCTACCAAAGAAGGTAAAAACAATGATGTCCAGATACCATTTAAACCCATGCCCAGCGTGGAAAAGGCGCCGCAGCGGGGACTTATTTCAAAGGCTCTGGCAGTGCCAATAGCATGAGACACGACCCCAAGGATCAGGCCCTGCCAGCGTTCGTCTACAATTCCCGTGCGTTTAAAAATCACATCAGCAACCACAATACCAATAATACCTGTGAGTAGAACAACGAGTGTGATCAGCGTTAGCAGGCCGCCGAGTTGCTGCGTAATACCCATAGCAATAGGAGTGGTCACTGATTTTGCAGCAATGGACAGCAAGACCAAGTCGCTAGTGTTAAACAATACTGCCAAGCTTAGGGCCAGGACAGCGGCTACAAATCCACCAAAAAGTACGGTTAGCGACACTGGACGCAGCAGTGCTGGGAGTTGACGCAGCTCTTTCGAGAGGGGAACGGCAAGCGCCACTGTGGTCGGGCCCAGTAACCATGAAAGTGCTCCGTTAGCCTGATAATAATGTTCGAAATCAATATTCCACAGGTATAACAGACTGGCAATAATCGGGGTACCTATGAGCAGCGGGTGTAAAAAGGCATTGCTGTCACTGCGTCGATAGACCCACAGACCAATGCTAAAACCGATCAGCGACAGCCCCAAAAGCCAGGAGCTGCCAGTAATTTGCTGCCACTGCTGGTGTATTAATTCAGTCATCTTGTACCAGCCGTCTAATCAGCAGTGTCATAAAAATAATCACGCCGCTGGTGCTTAGAACTATCAGGGTCAAAATTGAGGGAAACTGCTGGTATATATCATGGCTGAGAAAAAAGGCACCCACTGATATTGGGATAAATATCAGGGATAGGTTTTGTATCAGCAGGTTACTGGTTTTATCGAGAAATGCCACCGGCTCGTCGCTAAAGCTTAGTGCCGCCAGCAGCAGTAGCATGCCCAGCAGGGAGCCGGGAATGGCCAGCCCAGTCAACCAGACGCCAAGCTCCCCCAGCCATTGAAAAGCCACCAGCACCAAGAGGGCGCAGACAAACTTTAAGCTTTGCGAAAGAATTGCATCAGCCCTATGCCAGCTAACAGAATAAACGCGATCAGCACCCAGGCGGGCATACTTAGTCCCAGCAGTTGCCATTGCACTTCGGCACAGTTGCCATCGCCACGCAGCAACATGCTGATGGCGTCGGTGGTAGAAAAAGCCTCGAAAAGATAGTCAACCGGAGGTCCACAGGCGGGAACCTTATCTTCAGGGAGGTTCTGTAGCAAAAGCTGCTTGATTGAGAAAAAACCGCCAGTAAAAGCGCTAACCACTAGCAGTCCAGCATAGGCTCGCTGCCCCTGTGGCGAGGGATTATGCAGCGCGGCAACAGCGCAAATAACGCCAGCTGCCAAAACAAATACCCGCTGGGTAATACATAGATAGCAGGGCTCTAAGCCGAGGTAATCCTGAAAATAAAACACTGCAATAGCAATAAGCCCCGCGCAACCAAGGGCCACAATAAGGTTGGTAGTTCGATAACCCGGAAAAATCACATACAGCTCCTCAGTTTAATTAACTAGCGGCATAGTTTAATTCAATTTCCTGCAATGTTGTGCGCACAAATACTTGCAGTCGCGGATATAGCTTATGAAATTCTCGGTTTATTGCCGTCTGATGCTGCGCAACAATTGGCAGCGCATCTTGCAATGCTACCGGTTGGCTTAGACGCGAGCCAGTGCGTTGCAAAATTAAGGGCAGATTATCCGCATTGCTATAGCTCTCTAACCAGCCGACTCTGGGCGCATGTTCAAGAAAATATTGCGCCCGCGTTGGCAGCTGATCATCATATTCCGCTAGCTGTTGGTAAAACTCCTGGCAGAAGTCTTGCAGCGGTTGCTGATAATACTGGGTCCATTCATGCGCCAGAAGGTGATCGTAAACCACGTCTGCGACTATGCCTGCGTAGCGGCGCATGGGTTTTTCAAAACGCTGAAGAAATAGCTGAATTTCAGGTTGTCGATCAACAAAGGCATCTAGCTTGCGATGTGCTGTGATCCCAGCTTCGATATCAAAAGGTAGCTCGCCTGATAGTGGTCCGCGCACAAAATCTCCCAGCAAACCGCCAACCCGGTGTCCCGGATTAGAGCCCGCTAGGGCAATATGGGCAAGATAGTTCATCAGTAGTTTGCAAGAAACTCATCAAAAGACAGATTATCGCTGGCTTCAATCTCAGCCTGACGCTGGATGGACTGCTGTGCTAGCTGACGATACTTAGCTATGGTCTTATCGCTTGGTGGCCGCTCGCGAAAATAGTCGCGCTGTTCGCAGGCTTTACGCATTGCCAACGAATAGTAAGTTTCATTGTTGTCCGCCATCTCGCGCAGCAGTGTCGCCGCGGGAGTCGAGCTATCATCTTCAATACGCTCCTGCATATTAGCTAAGGCGACAGAATAGGCCTGAGTTTGATTGGCACTATCAAGCAGCTCAGCAACTGGCTGTAATTCAGACAGTAATGTGCGACCCCAATCGCGCAGCCCGACTTCACCATCATCACGCAGTAAGGTCAGTTCGGGATCGCGGCCGTTGTAAACGGTACGACTGTTGTTTACTGGGATTTGGGCATATTCTTGATTGTTAGTTGCTGGGCTGTCCTGAAGCAGACAGAACAACAGGAACGTGTCTAGAAAGCGGATAGTTTCTTCATCAATACCAGCTGCAGCCAGCGGATTTAAGTCCACGCAACGCACTTCAATATATTCCACACCGCCCTGCTCAAGCGCATGCAGGGGGGTCTCGCCAGAAGCTGCGGTGCGCTTGGGTCTAATGGCGCTATAAAACTCATTTTCAATCTGCAACAGATGCGTATTGAGCTGTTTATAATTGCCCGCGTCATCCTTTAGACCGATCTCATCATAGGCTGGATAGGGTTGCTCTAGGGCTTCGCGCAAGGTCTTGATGTATTGATCAATACTGTTGTAGCACACCACCAATGAGCTCTGAGCATCACTCTGATAGCCAAGGTCGCCCATTCGTAGAGATGTAGCATAGGGGGTGTGCAGGCTATGGGTATCTTTGCCAAAGGAAACAAGCTGATGCTGCCTTCCCTGGACAAAACTCTTGCACACAGCTGGGGCAGATCCAAACAGATACAGCAGCAGCCAGGAGTAGCGGCGAAAGTTACGAATCAAAGCAAAATAACCTGCGGTTTTAAAATCTTGCAGGCTGTCAGTATTATCGCTGGCGGTCTGCAGTTCACGCCATAACTCTTCGGATACTGAAAAATTGTAATGAATCCCGGCAATGGTTTGCATCAAACGCCCATAACGATTGCCAAGACCAACTCGGTAGACATTTTTCATAGTGCCTATATTAGAGCCGCCATATTCGGCGATAGGAATACTGCTATCGTCTCCAAGCTGGCAAGGCATACTGCTAACCCAGAGCAGCTCATCGTTAATATGCTGATAGGTGTAGCGATGAATTTCATCCAGCTCATTGAGCACCTGTGCAATTGATGATGAGGGTGCCGTGATAAATTCTAGAAGCGCCTCTGAGTAATCTGTGGTGATCGAAGGGTGAGTCAGTGTCGAACCAAGTGCTTTTGGATGGGCTGTTGTCGCTAGTTTACCGTTGCTCTGAACGCGCAGGCTCTCTTTTTCAATCCCCCGAGTAATACCGGTCAGCAACGGCGCGTTATCAGAGCCGCTCAATAGAGCCAGTTTAGTCGCCAGTGATAGCATAAATATTTGCTTAGGCCGCGTTGGGCTGAGCAGAGTTTGCTGCGATTTTCTCGCTGGGAATAAGAATTGGACGGCTCTTGGAGTCTGCCTCACATTCAACAATAGAAACTCGTAGGCTGATATCTTTAGCGTTTATCTCAATAAGCTGATTGAGCGCTATATCTCTATGCGGGCTGGAGAATACGGAGTCTCGATGCGGCTCAGAGCACCATTCAAAATTTTTGTTAAGAACAAGATTATTCTGTGTTTTTAAAATATAAACTTTCATGCCAATCCCGTGACAGCCACTTTGATTTCCGGCACAGTGTAACCCATACCTGTGGCTTATAAAAAGGAAATCATATGAGTAAAACAGCACTAATGCCCATTGCGAATGGCAGTGAAGAAATCGAAGCAGTTACCATTATTGATATACTGCGGAGAGCTGACATTGATGTCACCATCGCCAGTATAAATGACACTGGCGATCTGCAGGTGAGCGGGTCCCATGGTATCCAGATTGTTGCCGATCGCAGTATTGATGACTGTGCAAAAACCGATTTTGATCTTATTGCAATCCCGGGTGGGCTGCCCGGAACAGAGTATCTTGCCGCTAGTGCGACGCTGGATACGATTCTGCGCAAACAGGCGGCAGAGGGCAAACTCTACGGGGCAATTTGTGCGGCACCGCAGTTAGTGTTGGGGAGCAAGGGGTTGCTGGACAATAAGATGGCTACTGGCCATCCCATGTTTCAGTCGTTACCAGGTGCCAAAGAAGTGGACAGTGAATCTCGCGTGGTTGTCGATGGCAACTGCATCACCAGCCAGGGCCCGGGAACGGCACTGGATTTTGCCCTAGAGCTAGTCGAACAGCTATGCGGCCTAGTAAAGCGTGAAGAGGTCAGCTCACGATTGGTGCTAACGACATCGGCGACTGCCTATTACTAGTGCCATTTTTCCAGATAAAATCTGCTAGGCGCTATTTTCAACCAGCGGAATGTTTGTGAGCCTGGCTTTGAGGTTGGCGCCGGCCAGATAGAGGCAGGGGACAAAAACCAGCGTAACCGTAGTCGCAAATAACACGCCAAAGGCAAGGGAAGACACCATTGGAATTAAAAACCGTGCATGCATGCTGGTCTCCAGCAAAATGGGCACTAACCCAATAAAGGTTGTAATTGAGGTCAGAATAATCGGTCTAAAGCGCTCGTGACCGCCACGTATAAGGGCTTCTTTGACATCGTAGCCCTCCTCACGTAACTGGGTAATCCGATCAATTAACACCAGATTATCATTGACCACTACCCCGCTCACCGCCAGTACGCCAAGTAGCGACAACACACTGAAATCCAGCCCCATTAGCAGGTGACCAAAAATCGCCCCCATAATGCCGAATGGCACCGCTGATAGAACGCCTAAGGGCTTGAGATAGGACTTAAACTCAATCGCCATCAGCATATAAATAACCGCCAGCGCCAGAGTAAAATACATGAGCGATGCGCTGTAGAAATCTTCCTGGTCGGCCAGTTCGGCATCTTTATCAAGGCTGACTTGGGGAAATTTCTGTGCAATTTCAACAGCGACATCGCCGTAGATAATGTCGGCGATCTCATTGATGGTAATTGCTCCCAGCACCGGCTGCGCTGTGACCCTTACGCTGCGTTCACGATCGCGGCGATTGATTCTACTGTAGCCCGGCACGTACTCAGCTCGGGCTACAGAGTAGAACGGAATTTCAGTGCCATTAGCTGTGCGGACACGCAGGTCCTCAAGGGTATCTACCTGAGCGCGGTCGTCTTTAGGGTAGCGCACCATGACCCGAACATCATCCCGCCCTCGAGGTATTCGCTGAGCTTCCGCACCAAAAAAACCCTGGCGTACCTGGCGTGCGACGTCCCTCAAACCAATCCCGAGGTTGTCTGCATTGGCGCGCAGGCTGATGTCTATATCAGAGCGACCGGAATGAACATTGTCACGGATATTACTGGTACCAGGTACTTGGCGCAGCTGTTGTTTAACATAGGCCGTTGCAGCCTGTAGCTGCTCTATATTGGTCGATGAGAGCAGCACCGAAAATCGGTCCGCGTTAGTGCGTGACAATGAGGCCTCAGTTTCAAAACTCTTGGCTTCCGGTAGCTTGCCTACATGATACTGCCAGCGCTCCGCCAGCAAATGTGGATCTATCCTACCACCGTACTCTGGGCTTATTTCCAGAATCAGGCGCAGATGATCTCCCCACATAAAAGAGAGCTGGTTTTTAGTTAGATTGGCATTTTCTATCTGGGGAGCAAAAAGAGGGTCATCGGGTAGCATGGCTACGGCTTTCTCGGCGCGCTCAATAATGTCGAGCTTATCAGCTTTAGAATAACCATCTGGCATATTGATCTTCATCTGAATAATATCGGAACCTACCTGGGGCATAAATCGCTGCTTAACATAGCCAGAGCCGACCAGCGTAATCGATAGGGCGAAGGCCAGCGTAAAGCTGGCTAGGGTTAGGTAGCGCCAGTCGAGTGCCTTGATTAATAGCGGCTGATAGATGTTCTTGGCAAAGCGCATCAAGCCAGTGGCAAACCATTGGCGCAGACGGTAAAACTTAATGCCCCATTTTGATTTAGGCTCTTTTTCTGGTTTCATATGTGCCAGATGAGACGGCAGTATCAGCAGTGACTCAATCAGTGAAAAGCTCAGCGCCACAATAGTTACCGCGGGGATTGCCCAGAGCATTTTTGGCCAGATGCCGGGTAAAAACAGCATGGGCAAGAACACGATCATGGTGCTTACCACCGCTAGAATCACTGGTTTAGAAACGGCCTGAGCACCGAGCTGTGCCGCAGCGCTACGATCATAGCCCTCCTGCTGATGACGGTAGATACTCTCGCCCACTACGATGGCGTCGTCGACGATAATCCCCAGAATCAGCAAGAATGAAAACATCGACAACATATTCAGCGTAAGGCCCATACTCGGCAGAATCCACAGCGCACCCATGTAGGCAATGGCAATACCCAGGGCTACCCAAAACGCCAACAGTGGCCGTAAAAATAGCATAAGCACGACAAATACCAGCACCAAACCGCCGAAGGCATTGGCTGATAACAGCTCTAAACGGCCGGAAAACATAGTCGAAAAATCTGCCCAGGTAGCAATGCCGAGTTCTGCCGGTAGATAGTCTATTTCCTCTGCTATATAGCGTTTAACGGCACCTGTGGTAGCCATTACATCGGGCTCGTTGCCAACACTAATACCGAGAAAGATCGCAGGCTGGCCATTAAAGCGCACCATTGCATTGCGCTCTTCAAAGGTATCTCTCACCGTTGCTACATCGGAGATTTTAATTTCAGCACCGTCGGCGCGGCTGCTAATCGAAATATTGTTAAAGTCATCTTCATAGTAGGCTTGACCGCGAGTTTGAATCTGAATGTCACCTGTGGCCGCGCGAATGGTACCTGCGGGCAAATTAAGTGAGGATCGACTAATGCCATTGACCACATCATTGAAAGAGATACCATAGCGCCGCAAGGCCACTTCAGATAGCTCGATATCTATCTGTGCGTCACGCACACCGTCTAGCTTCGCGTGATCAACCTCAGGCAAGGCCGCTAAATCATCCCTAATTCGCTCACCGTACTCCTTGAGTACAGATTCATCTGCATCGCCAAACAGCGCAACACGAATCACTTCCTCGCGGAGTATCTGTTCCATCACTACTGGGCGCTCAGCATCGGCAGGGAAGGTAGTTACAGAGTCGACACGACTTTTAATATCGTTGAGCATCTTATTCATATCATGTCCGGTAGCCACTTCTACCGTTACCCTCCCGCTGCTTTGACGCGCTTCGGAGGTAATATGTTTAATGCCATCAAGGTTGTAGATGGCTTGCTCAATACGAATAACAATTTGTTCTTCAACTTCTCTCGGCCCAGCCCCGGGGTAGGGCATATTGATATCGATATAGTTGACCGGTATCGCCGGGAACACCTCCTTGCCGATATTGGACGCTCCCATTGCACCACTGATCAGGATCAGCACCATCAGTAAATTGGCTGCAATGGGATTGTGGACAAACCAAGTGATCAATTTACTCATAGTTCTTCACCGGCCGACGAGGTTGGCTGAACTATTGATTTTATGTCTGAGCCTAGTATGCGCGCGACCCTCATGCCATTGATCGGCAGAGAGATACGCGTTGCCACGATTCTGGTGCCAGCGGCAATGCCCACCGCCACCACGGAACTGGCATTAGAGCGAAGAACTGAAATTGTTTGAAAATTAATTTGATTGTCGTCATTGAGCACCAGAATCTCTCGGCCTCTGTAGACAATCTCTTTTGGCAGTCTCAACGCATTCTCAATCACTCTGCTGTCGATATCGGCCTCAACAAAAAGACCGATATTTAATGGCGGGCGGTCATCGCCGATATCAGCTTTGAAAGGGTTCCTTACCTCCGCCACCGCAAATGTCATACGACTCTGCACATCAATAGAGGCATCGGTCCGTACGATCTTGCCCAGCCATTCATAACTGAGGTCTCCGACTCGACTGCGCAGAGTCACGGCAGGATAGTTAACGGCCTGACTATCCTCGAAATTTACGGGTAGATTAACCAGCATCGCCTCGCGATCTGAGAGGGGCAGGCGAACCTCGACAACATCTGTGCTGTACACCTTGGCAACCCGTTCGCCAGGCCTGACATATTGGCCCAGATCGACAAGTGTATTGCGAATACGACCCTGAAAAGGTGCGCTGATGTCGGTGCGAGCGAGATCGAGCTCTGCTTTTTGTAGATCTGCTTGAGCCGAGTCAAGACTAGCTTTGGCCGCGTTCAGTTGGGGTTGGCGAAGAAAAAGCTTATTGGCTGTTTTATCACCCAGATCGCGCCATTCTCGTTTAGCTTGACGTGAGCGGCCCTGTTCTAGGGCAACTTGTTCCTCGGCTTTGGCCACCTGTGCCTTGGCGCGAACCACAGCAAACTCATAGTCGGCTGCTTCAATCTGCACCAGTTTTCCTTCCGCTTGAAAA
>CAJXVK010000030.1 GCA_913060735.1 uncultured Cellvibrionales bacterium | reverse complement strand
CGAGATCCTCTCTGGTCTCGTGGGCTCGGAGATGTGTATAAGAGACAGATCAATGGAGATACCAATTAATGCAGCGTAAAAACTTTTTGCCATTGACCAAGAAGTGCCATATGAATCTTTACTAAACCCCTCGGCATACCGCTCGCCAATCAGTAATCCATTCTTAATTAAAACAACACCCTGGGTGGCAGAATCTTCAAATGATAAGTCAAACAACGTATCGATTTTGACTTGCTCAACCTGGGCATCAGCGGCCGAAATCTCTAGCCATTCCTGGCCGGGATACACCTCCAAGCCATTCGCACAAAGGTTTATCGAAGAACCTAGCGCAAAAACCCCAAAAACCAACCCACGCTTTAAAAAACTCTTCATTTCTTCCCTCAACAACTATTACTTTTATTGAGATTTAGGGTACAGCGGATACTCCCAGCTGTAAAATAAACCGGTAGTACAGAGGTTCAAATATCCTTGGTTAGTTAAGGCAATTAGAAATATCCAAAGTCGATATGATTTCAATTACTCTATAGCTTTAATCCATTACGCTTTACCAAAATGCATAGTTGAAAAAAACTATTTGCACCGCAAAGCAAAAGAGATTAAGTTAACGCTTCCAGTTCTGTCTAAAAACAAGGCACTGGATCAGCTGTACGAGGAGTGTCGTATGTGAACTTCTAGCTAAGCATGCTGGCACTAATAATAAAAAAGTTTTAACAGTAGGGGTTACACATGACAAACAACTTAGCGTCCGGCGATTACGTCGGCATGTCCTTTTGGCTAATTTCCATGGCACTCGTTGCTGCCACAGCTTTCTTCTTCCTTGAGCGTGATCGTGTCGCGGGCAAGTGGAAGACATCTTTGACAGTTTCAGGTCTGGTTACACTTATCGCAGCAGTACATTATTTCTATATGCGTGACGTATGGGTAGCAACTGGGACATCTCCAACTGAATTCCGCTATATCGACTGGCTGCTAACTGTGCCGCTGTTGATGGTTGAGTTCTACTTGATTATGTCTGCAGTAGGTAAGGTACCAGGACGTGTATTCTGGAACCTGCTAGGTGGTACTACATTAATGCTGATCTTCGGCTATATGGGTGAAACTGGCTCGATGGGTGTGGGCCTCGCGTTCGCTCTGTCAATGGCAGCATGGATTTATGTAATTTGGTACATTATGAAAGGTGAGGCTAGTCAGGTTAATGCTAGCTTGGCAAATCCTAATGTCCAAAAAGCCTACAAGACTATGACATTCCTGGTAACAGTAGGTTGGGCAATCTATCCTCTGGGTTACTTTATGGGTTACCTTGGCGGTGGAGCAGACGCTGGCACTATGAACCTGATTTACAATCTGGCCGATTTCTGGAACAAGATTGGTTTCGGTATCGTAATCTGGTCAGCTGCAGTAGCCGATTCAGAATAAGCTACTCTGTTGTAAAGATTAGAAAGGCTAGAAAGACTGAAAGGGCCAGCAATGCTGGCTCTTTCTCTCTAAACAAAATAAAAAAATAAAGTAACTAACTAAAAAGTTACGCTTAATAAGGGTACTGCTAATGTCCCCATCAAGAATAAATCAAACGCAAGCATTGCCAGTACTGGATGCCTTATACCAGCGAGAAATGCCACAGCCAGATAGCAGTTTGTTTCAGGCGGCCAGCTATCATTTTAAGAATCCAGGAAAGTCTTTTAGAGCGCAGCTCGCGCTATCTAGCGGCATAGCCCTAGGTTTAAACGAGCAAGATATTTTACATTGGGCGGCAGCTTGTGAGCTGCTGCACAACGCCTCACTGATCCATGATGATATCAGTGATGCCAGCACCCACAGACGCGGACAAGAAAGTATTCACGAGCACTTTGGTTCGGATATGGCACTCTGCCTCGGCGACTGGATGATTGCTAAAGCATTTGAGCTAGCGGCTAGAAATAGCCGCCACGGTGGTGTTCTAGCCGCCCTTCTGGCCCAAGCAATGCAAGAGACATGCACTGGTCAGATCTCCGATATTACTCAGCGCCAATGCGCGGAATTAGAGGAGTGGCAGCGAATTGCCAAAGGTAAAACGGCCCCTCTACTCATTGCCCCCATAAAGGGAGCTACCCTAGCAGCAGGCCTGAATAACAACCTCAATAGCCTAGAACGGCTTGTTGGTCTCTGTGGTCTAGCCTATCAGGGGCGCAACGATATTGACGATATTATTCCCTCAAGCCATCGTTCCAGTGATCTGGATGGCCGCAAGCCCAATTTGGTGATTAGCCTTTTTGCCCAGCAAGGTGTTGGCCGCGATGACTTTAGCCTCTGGTATCAGTCCGAAGACAATAATCAGCTAACACACTGGCAGCGCCGTATCGCCTCGAGCGATGTGATTCTACAGGCGAATCAGTCAGTGGAATACTGGCTGGTGCAGGCAGGTCAGCTGGTCAATACATTGCCCATTCAACTTCAACCAGTGGCCCATGGTTTGGTTGCGTCCGTAAAACAGAAAACAATTATTAAACGCCAAGGGCAGATCGCTTGACATCAAAAACATTTGGAGCTGGCAAGAAATTGGTAGTTATCGGAGCAGGCTTCGCCGGTATAGCAACAGCATTAAGACTTAGAGCAATTGGCTACGACGTCACATTAATGGAGCGTCTCGATAGTTTAGGCGGTCGCGCCCAGGTATTTGAGCGTGGTGGCTATCGCCACGACGCAGGCCCGACAGTTATCACTGCCCCATTCCTGTTTGATGAACTATTTGAATTGTTCGACGAAAAGCTTTCAGATCATCTCGATTTTGTTCCTCTTGATCCCTTCTATCGATTTCATTTTGCCGATGGCAGTCAATTCGATTATCGCGCCAGTATAGAAGACACATTGACCGAGATCCGGCGCTTTAACCCAGATGATGCTGACGGCTATTTGAAGCTGCTAGAGAAGTCTAAAAAAGTCTACGATGTGGGCTTTAAGCAGCTGGTTCACAGGCCCTTTACTCGGGTTTGGGATATGATTAAGCAGGTTCCAGCGCTACTGATACTCAAGTGCTATAAAACGGTATCACAGATGGTCAATAGCCATCTTAAGCACCCATTGATTCGCCAGGCATTTTCCATTCACCCCCTACTGGTTGGCGGCAACCCCTTTAAGACAACCGCTATCTACACCTTGATTCATTACCTTGAGCGTCGCTGGGGCGTGTTTTTCTGCATGGGCGGGACCGGTAAGCTGGTCGAAGAGCTGGGTGCACTTATGGCGCGCCAAGGCATCAACATTCAGTTCAATGCCGATGTCGATGAGATTATTATTGAAAATAAACGTGCCACTGGTGTGCGCCTTAGCAATAATCAGATTGTAGATGCTGATCTTGTGGTCTTTGGCGGTGACCCTGAAACCTGTTACCAACACCTGCTACCAAAGAAAAAACCAAGCCTACCAAGCATTAAGAAACAGTACAGTATGGGGCTCTATGTTCTCTACTTTGGTACCAACAAGCTGTATCCAGATGTCGCCCACCACAGCATTTGGATGGGACCTAGATTTAAACAGCTACTCTCCGAAATTTTTGACGCCAAGCATATGAGTGAAGACTTTTCTCTCTATGTACATCGCCCTACCGCCACCGATAAGAGCTTTGCACCCGAGGGCTGTGAATCATTCTATGTGCTCTGTCCAGTACCCAACCTGCAGGGTAATGTGAAATGGGAGACCGAGGGCGAGGTACTGCGCGACCGTATCGTCACCGCGCTAGAAGAGACTATACTTCCAGATCTGTCTTCAGTGATTGAAGAGGTGTTTTGGATGACCCCAGAAGATTTTGCCAGTGATTATCGCTCCATGCATGGCGCAGGGTTTTCTATCGAACCGAGATTAACCCAATCGGCCTGGTTTCGCTTTCACAACCGCGATAGCGCGATAGATAATCTCTATTTCGTTGGCGCAGGTACCCATCCGGGTGCAGGCTTGCCCGGTGTGGTCAGTTCGGCCAAAGTCGTCGAAGAATTACTCACTGGTGTTGAGGTGGGTTCGGGCGGCTAAACTATGAACAATCACAGGCCAGACTCTCTGCCGTCAGGCGAGCTACAGCCACAGCAGGTGCTGGCCCGTCACGGCAAATCCTTTTACTGGGCGAGTAAGTTTCTCGGCGCTGAACTAGCCGATCGCGCTGCCCAGCTCTACCTATTTTGTCGCTATGTAGATGATCTGGCCGATGGTGACCTACCCGACCGGCAAGAATCTCTTGAAGATATTCGTGCCCGCCTTGCCGGCAAAGATATTGCTGCTGGACCAGAAATTGAAGCCTTTATTGAATTGGCCATTAACAACAATATCCCTTTAGCCGCCGCTGCCGAACTACTCGACGGTATGCTCAGCGACCAGAATCCCACTGCAGTGGCTGACGAGGCAGAGCTGCTGCGTTACTGTCACGCCGTAGCTGGCACCGTGGGACTGATGATGTGTCGAGTACTCAAGTGCACAGAACCCCGCGCCGATAGTTTTGCGATCGATTTAGGTGTTGCCATGCAACTCACCAACATTTCCCGCGATGTGCTGGAAGATGGGAAAATAGCGCGCCGTTATCTGCCCGCCAGCTGGGCCAACTTTACCCCGGCACAGATTGCCAACGCAGAGTCCGACTGCCAGCAGCCAGTGGCAAAAGCCATCGTAAGGCTGTTAGACCTAGCGGAACAATATTACGCCAGTGCACTGCTAGGAATACGCCTATTACCCTTTCGATCAAGACTATCTATTGCCATAGCACTGCGCGTCTATCGCCAGATTGGCTGGGTACTCAGGCGCCGTAAACTAGCCTGGTGGCAGGGGCGGGTGATGGTCAGCGGCGGCGAAAAAGCCCTGCTTAGCCTGCGCAGTCTGGCGGATCTTCGGCCAAAAAAAGTACCGGCTCACCAAACTCAGTTACACCAGCATCTGCAGGGGCTAGCCGGTGTCCAGCCCAAATAAGCCAATCCCATTGGATATCGCCATTATTGGCGGTGGCAGTGCCGGCATGGCCTTGGCCACCAAACTGGATAATCTGTCGGCCACAGTGTTTGAGCCTAAAACCGCCGCCGAGCGCGATTGCAGCTGGGCACTTTGGGCACAGCCACAACAGTTAGAGGAATTTAGTCCGGCTATCAGAGGCAGCTGGGATCAATGGCGTTTAATTGATCACAGTGGCGAAATCATCCATCAGAGCAATCAATATCGTTACACCAGCCTCAGCTCGGGGCAATATTTACAACATTGCGAAGCAGGTCTGAAAGACTCGGTTAGTCTGGTCCGTGCGCCCATTGAAAGCATAGTAAGTCAGGGCAGCGGCGGACAATTTAGCGCCGATGGTCAGACCTATAGCGCTAAAACCATTTATGACAGTCGGCCACCCATATTGGACGACAATAGCCTGCGTCAGCACTTTGTGGGTTGGGAAATAAGCACCAAAGAACCGATAGAGCATGCAGATATAGCCACATTGATGGATTTTCGTGTCGACCAGTCTCGTGGCCTGCACTTTATCTATGTACTGCCCTACTCGGATCGACATTTACTCGTAGAATCGACCATGATCTCAACCCAACTTGAAGATAAAGACTGGTATCGCAAGGCTATTAGTCAATGGCTCACAGAACGCAATATTCAGATCCAGTCCAAGTTGCGTGAAGAGTATGGCGTGATCCCAATGGTGCCAGTACAGCCACAGAATGCCGATATAGCCTGTATTGGGGCCGCCGGTGGCGCCGTGCGGCTGTCCTCCGGCTATGGCTTAAGCACTATTCAGGCACAGATGGCTGTCCTAGCAGAGTCTATAGCTGCTGGGGAGTACAGAGTCCCAATGCCTTTTTCCAAACGCCTTGTTTTTATGGACAAGGTATTTAATCGCGCTCTTAATACCCAGTCAGATCATGGTGTAGAGCTATTTATGGCAACCGCCAAAACTCTGAATGCCGATCAATTTGCCCGCTTTATGCTCGGTACTGCAGGCTTGATGGAATGGGCCAAAGTCGTATTGGCAATGCCCAAGTGGCCATTTATCAAATCAGCACTTAAACAATTTTTGAGTCATGACTAGCTGGGATCTAGCCGCCATAGCGGCCGTACTCTTGATAGGCGTGCCCCATGGTGGCCTAGACGGGGCAGTGGCACGTCGTATTGGCTGGCCTAAGGGGCTCGTGGGATATATTGGCTTCCATCTCAGCTATATTGCACTGGCTGCTCTTGTAGTTTGGCTCTGGTGGCAATGGCCCGTTCCGGGGCTGGCCGGTTTTTTACTCATTTCAGCACTGCATTTTGGCAGCAGTGATATCGCTCTCACCCAGTCCGCAACAGCACAAAAAGCCAGCCATCAATGGCTCCCCCTGATTGCTCATGGAGGCTTGGTATCCATCGCCATTCCTAGCTTGCAACCCATTGCTGTTCAGCCGCTATTTACTATTTTGGTAGGTGATGTAGGCGCGGCAATGCTTATCGAGACTATTGGCATGTTGTTTTTACCCTGGCTACTGAGCTGCTTGATCTATTGTGTCTATGTAATAATTTACCCAGCTTGGCGCACTCCGTTACTCAACTTGGTTGTCTTATTGATGCTGGTGTTTTTGCTACCACCACTCACTAGCTTTGCCCTGTACTTTTGCCTCTGGCATAGCCGCAGCCACATATTGCGTATATGGTATAGCCTTAAAGACGAAAGGGAACGCAGGCAAAGTTTTATTGAGGCAATCCTCTATAGCGTGATCGCGTGGATGGCTGCACTGGTATTTTTTACACTATTCCAGGGGTCTTTATCCACAGCACTGATACAATTAACCTTTATCGGTCTTGCCGCATTGACCGTTCCCCATATGTTACTCGTCGACCTAGCCGACAAGTTAAAACAGCAGAGACTGTTGCCATGACTAATATAAGTAACCGTAAAGATGACCATATCCAACTGGCTCTGCATAAAAACCATCAGGCTCAGGCTGGCTGTGGGCTGGAGCGTCTAACCTTTGAACACATTGCGCTGCCACAGCTCGCGCTGTCTGACATAGATATAAGCAGTGAATTTCTTGGCCAGCCGGTGTCAGGACCCTTTATTATCGGCGCTATGACCGGCGGCTGTGATAATGGCGAGCATATTAACCAAAACCTGGCTGAAGCCGCTGAATATTGCCATATACCTATGGCTCTGGGATCCCAGCGTGCGGCACTGGAACAGACGCTTGCACAGAATGTTCGCCGCTGGGCACCCAAGGCAACCATATTAGGCAATCTTGGTGCCACACAGCTACAGCAATCAGGATTAGATCTTGCCAAACGCGCAGTCGATAGCGTGACGGCGGATGCCTTGGTCATCCACTTAAATCCGCTACAAGAACTTGTTCAACCAAATGGTGATCGCGACTGGAATGGGGTTTTGGAAGCGATTCAAGGCTGCGTTAGCACCCTATCTGTACCCGTAATCATCAAAGAAGTCGGTGCTGGTATCGGCCCCAGCACCGCGAAGAGGCTGGCGGATGCCGGTGTAAAGTGGATCGAAATTGCTGGTCGCGGCGGTACCAGCTGGGCTAGCATCGAGCTGGCCCGAAATAGCTCAACTAAAGAACAGCAAATTGCCGAACCTTTTATCGACTGGGGTATGGATACAGCTGATTTAATACCTAGGGTTCACTGTGCGTACCCAGAGGTTAATTTGATTGGCTCTGGTGGCGTACGCAATGGGTTGGATATCGCTAAATGTATCCGTTTGGGCGCCCAGATGACTGCCTTAGCTCAGCCTTTTTTAGCGCCAGCTTTAGAGTCTTCGCAAGCCGTCATAGAAAAGATAGAGATTATCCAGGAACAACTGCGTTTGGCAATGTTCTTAACCGGCAGTAAAGACCTTAAGGCATTGCAGTCAGCACCTCTTTTGCAACCTACTCTATGAGTTTAGCTTGGTCTATTAACTACGATAATCTTCAGCTTTAAGGAAGGTAAGAACCCTATTAGGCAACTGTCCTCTAGCAAACTAGCCCTTGCACTTAGGCCTTAAAGCCTATACTTTAGAAATTCCAGATCAGTCACATACAAGATGACCGTCTGGATTAACTATCCTAGGAGTGTAGAACGGCTACCTTCTTTAGGTAGGTCTATATACACATTAAAACTATCAGAAGAAAAATAAAGGGTGTATTAACATGAATGCTTTAAATAATCTAAAAGATGTCGTTGGATCCTTAACTGCTCTAGCTATTGCTTTGATCGCTTTTGGCGTAGCTGCAGGTGTTGTTTTTGGTGACGTTCCATTCGTAGGTGGTGTGCTAGATAACCTGCTGGGCCTTGTTACCCAACTAGGTGATAGCGGTTTAGTTGGATTGCTTGTTGCCGGTTGGTTAATGAGTGTTGCCGATTAATTAATATCTTTCGGCTAGCACTGGAAAGGGGGGCCGTGAGGCACCCCTTTTTCCCTTAAGCTATTAACTAGGTATTAATTATGAATATTCCAAATTTATTAGAAAAAACCAAAACAATACTTTGGGAGACGAGCACAATACTCGGATTAGTGCTTGCTGTATCCGTTTTAGTATCCACTTTGTTTGGACCAGATGTACCTTTCTTTGGCGGAGTACTTAACAATGTTCAAGGTGTTATTGAAGCCTTGGGATCAGAGGGACTCGGTCTAATAATTGCGATAATTATTATATTGAATGTCTGGAATAAAAAGTCAGACGTTTAAATTATTTATAAAAAGGCATCTTATAAGGTGCCTTTTTATAATTTAATTAAATCTGGTTTTAGTCTGCAGTAGCGGTGTTTCTGCTGTGTGTTATATTTAGAATTCACGGTACTAGAAGGATTGCAGCCCCTAACTAAGAGATTGCTTAAAGCCGCAGTGGTGGCTTACTCTACCCCCTTATTTCTTTCATCCTTACCCAATATCGGCTATTAATAATACGCTGTAGACAGTCGGTTTCAGGGCTGTTTAAATCACCTCCTAAACACTCTAGCAGGTACTTGGTCGTGTCCAATATTAAATGGCAAATCAACGCAGGGGTAGGTCTTATTACACTCGACCGCCCCAAGGCACTCAATGCCCTGTCACTGGATATGGTGCGTGATCTCCGCGCCCTGTTAACCAACTGGTTAACTAATCCCGATGTAGAGGCTGTGGCTATCCGCGGCTCTAACAAAGAGGGTCCCTTTGGCGCCTTTTGTGCCGGTGGTGATATCCGCTTTTTCCACGAGGCGGCCATTACCAATGATCCTGCCCTAGAAGACTTTTTTACCGAAGAATACAGCCTCAACCATTTAATCTTCACCTACCCCAAGCCCTATATCGCCTTTATGGACGGCATTGTTATGGGTGGCGGCATGGGCATCAGTCAGGGCGCTATGCTGCGTATAGTGACCGAACGCAGTAAATTAGCCATGCCAGAAACCAATATTGGCCTGTTTCCAGATGTTGGCGGTGGTCATTTTCTCAGTCGCTGTCCCGGCGCCACAGGGGAATATTTAGCTCTCACAGGGCAGTTGCTGCTGGGCGCCGAATCACTGGCAGTCGACCTAGCCGATGCAGTGATTGATAGCGCCGATATGCCAGCCATCTGGGACGCGTTAACCAATGATCCCACCACCTCTGTGACAGAGCGTATAGAGGCCTTACATCAGAATACAGAGCCCTCCGATGAGCTTGCTCCACCGCAATGGCTACACCCCAATATTGATAGCATTTTTGCCCTTGAAACCATCAACGATATAGCCGCAGCACTTGAAAATGACGGTTCAGACTGGGCCGCCCAGACATTAGATATCCTGCACAAGCGCTCACCGTTAATGCTGCATGTAGTGCTTAAACAGATACGCGTCGGCAGAGACCTCAGTCTGGCCGATGATCTGCGCATTGAGCGTGATTTAGTCCACCACTGTTTCAATACCGAGCATCTCGGGCGCTCAGGTCACAGCAGTGAAACCGTAGAGGGCATTCGCGCGCTGGCTATCGACAAAGACTACAGTCCAGTATGGAAGCCCCCACATATTGAAGACGTTACCCCCGATATGGTTGAGCCGTTCTTTGTCAGCCCCTGGACTGCTCAGAACCATCCACTGGCGGCGCTTAAGTAAGCCACAATGCATCTCCATGAAGAGCAAATAACCTGCCCCTATTGCTGGGAAAATATCACTCTGTTGGTCGATCCCTCGGAATCCCAGACCTATACAGAGGATTGTTTTGTCTGCTGCCGCCCTATACTGGTTAATACCGAAGTGACTGGCGAACATATTTCGGTGCAGGTCACTCAGGAAGATCTAGGTTTTTAATTCTGTTTATTTACCCTTTTATTTAGTATCTGATCAACCCATTACAGCCCTGGTATGATGACCGCTAATTTAATTCCGCAATGTGTAATGCACTTTAAAATAGGCAGCTAAAAATAATGGCCCTAGGCGCAACCATCTGCAAAGCAGAACTCAATATTGTCGATATGGATCGCCATTATTACCAGCAGCACAGCCTAACACTGGCGCAGCACCCTTCCGAAACCGATCAGCGGCTTATGATCCGGCTACTTGTATTCGCTCTCCATGCCAGCGAGTCACTCAGCTTTACGAAAGGCCTGAGCACAGACGACGAACCCGACTTATGGCAGAAAAGCCTTAGCGATGATATTGAGCTTTGGATTGAGCTGGGGTTGCCCAGTGAAAAGCGCCTCAAGAAAGCCTGTGGCCGATCTCAGCAGGTGATTGTTTACACCTACGGTTCAGCCGAAATGTGGTGGAAACAGATGCAATCCCAACTGGCGCGTTTTAAAAATATCAGCGTCTATCATCTGCAACCAGAAACCACTGAAATACTGCAAACTATGAAGCAGCGCAATCTCGATATACAGGTCAGTATTCAGGATCAGGAATTGACCTGTCACAGCGAAGATCAATCCCTTAGCTTCACCCCTGAAGTAAAAGTTAAAGCTGAGTAAAAAGACTAAAAATAAGCTTTGTAATTTGGCATTTCGAGAGTAATCTTGCCGAAAATTTATAGAGTCATTTTGCAATGCCCGTTAAAACTATTGTCAGCATCTGGCCGCTCTTTGCCGGCCTCTCTCTTATTGGCCTCGCCGTTGGCGTACAAGGTAGTTTGTTGGGTGTGCGCGCCGAACTTGAGGGCTTTGATGACTACCTGATTGGCTTGCTGATGTCCTGCTATTTTGCTGGTTTTTTGGCCGGCTCATTGCTCACCCCCAAAATGATTCAGCGCGTTGGGCACATACGTATTTTTGCCGCACTGTCTGCGGTTGCGTCTGTCACTATTCTTGTCCATTCCATCTATGTAAACCCCTGGGCATGGGCACTGATGAGGCTACTGACGGGCTTTGCTTTTTCAACCATCTATGTGGTTTCAGAAAGCTGGTTAAATCAAGCCTCTAACAATACCAACCGCGGGCAGATACTATCGCTTTATACAGCCATTTTGCTGGCTGGTATTTGCGCCGGACAGTTTATGCTTAATGTGGCCAACCCGAGAGAATTCACCTTATTTATTTTGATCTCAGTAATGGTAAGCGTTGCCGCCGTGCCCATCCTATTATCCGTAATCACCACCCCCGCCATTGAAGAAACCGAGCGCGTAACCATTCGCCACCTCTGGTATCGAACGCCCATGGGAGTAACAGGTATTGTTCTCTCCCAATGGGTATCGAGCATACTATTTGGTATGGGTGCGGTGTACGCCACTAAACTGGATTTCTCGGTTTATCAGGTTGCCAACTTTATGGGCGCAATGATGGCCGGTGGCATGATTTTGCAATACCCCATCGGCAAACTCTCCGATATGATTGACCGTCGCTGGGTAATGGGTTTTGCCTGTTTATTTGCCGTGGCCTTTGCCCTTATGATCAGCCGTGAATCAGAGGCCTCAATCAGGCTATATGGACTGGTCTTTGTGTTTGGCGGCTGTTCATTATCTCTGTACTCATTGGTGGTAGCACTGACCAATGATCACCTGCGCCCCGCAGAAATTGTCCCCGCCAGTGGCACCATTGTTTTGATTTCAGGACTTACCTCCATCACCGGACCCATCACCGCGGTTTTTTGGCTGCAAGTTTTTGGTCTACAAAGTTTCTTTTTATTGTTGGCAGCCTGCCTTTTACTGCTGGCAGGTATTAGCATTTGGCGGGTACTGACGATTGAAGCACTGCCAAGCGAATACAAAGTTGAGATTACCTTGCAGGCGGCAACGGCACCTGTGGGTACAGTGCTGCATGCTGAGGAAGAGGTAAACTAATAAGATGATCGCTTCAACCTAATAAAACGTAAAAAATAAAATTAATAAAAAGGTACTGACAAGTGCGCTTATTAATAACCATTGTTTTTTTAACTTTTCTCGCTGGCTGCGCCGAAAAATTTAACTCGGCCGACTATCTGCAACTCAATAAAAAATACGATGTAGTCATTGAACGTGACCATCTTGGCGTGCCCCATGTGATGGGCGAACGCGATGTAGATGCCGCCTTTGGTTTTGCCTATGCTCAGGCTGAAGATAACTGGCAGATTATTCATGACAGCGTTAGTTTTTATCGCGGCACCAATGCCGCCGAAAATGGCAGAGATGCGGCCATTATCGACTTTCTAATTAAATGGCTGGGTATTTGGGATACCATCGAAACTGACTATAACACTCAGCTCTCTGCACCTACTCGTGCCTATATTGAAGCCTTTGCCGATGGCATCAATTACTACGCAGCGCTGCATCCCGAACAAACTAATCGTAATATTTTCCCAATCAATGGCAAAGATATTGTGGCGGGCTATATGCTGCGTCATCTGCTGTTTTATGGATTTGATGCGGTACTTACCGAGATCTATGCCGAGGAGCGCCAGCGCAGTATTAGTCAGGGCCCAAGCACAGAGGCTGCGGCTAAAGGCATACAGAGCCATGGCGTAACCTTTAATGATTTACCGATAGGCTCCAATGCCTTTAGCGTATCGCCACACTTTAGTACCGATGGTGCTACCCGCTTGGCCATTAACTCCCACCAACCCACCACAGGGCCAGTGGCTTGGTATGAAGCCCATATTCAAAGTAATGAAGGGCTCAATATTATGGGCGGGCTCTTTCCCAGTAGCGTCACCATAGGTGTGGGTTTTACCGAAAATCTAGGTTGGGGAGCAACGGTTAATAAGCCAGACCTAGTAGATGTATATGTGCTTGATATAGACCCCAATGACCCGATGCGCTACAGACTCGATGGTGAGTGGAAAACACTGGAAGCGCGCGACATTGATGTGGATGTAAAAGTATTTGGGTTTATTAACTGGACCTCAACGCAAGAGGGACTCAGATCTGTGCATGGGCCCGTGCTGCGCACCGACCATGGCACCTATGCCATTCGCTACGCGGGCATGAACGAACTGCGCCAAGTGGAACAGTGGTTAGCCATGAACAAGGCACAGACCCTTGAAGACTGGCGCAATGCACTGCGCATGCAGGCCTTTGCCAGCTTTAACTTTGTCTATGCCGACCGCGAAGGCAACAGCATGTTTGTGCATAACTCACTAACCCCAAAACGTGTCGCTGGCTATGACTGGACCCAGTATCTGCCGGGCGATGATAGTAGCCTAATCTGGGACAGCTATATGGCCTTTGATGACCTGCCTCAGGTGATTAACCCCAAATCAGGCTATTTGCACAGTGCCAATCAGAGCCCCTTTCATGTGACTGCTGAGAGCGATAATCCAATCAAAGCCAACTATCGTGTTGAAGATGGCTTCCCTACCCGTATGACCAATCGAGCTGATCGTGGGCTGGAATTATTTGCCGAGCTGGGCCCGATCTCTGAGCAGGAATTCTATGCCATCAAACATGACAAAAGCTTTAGCAAAAACTCTCGATCTATGCGCTTTATCAATAAGCTCATCGCCTTAGATCTAGGTACTGCGAAACCGCTTTATCAGGACGCACAGCAGGTTATTGCCCGGTGGGATCGCAATACCAATATTGAAAACCGTGGCGCTGCTCTAAGCAGCTGTGTGATTGGCAGCGAGTGGCTAGCCGAGCAAAAAGGCTTACCAGAACCGGATGCGATGGCTGAGCTAATCCGCTGTGCCGATCTATTAATGGCCAAGACAGGCCGCTTAGACCCGCTGTGGGGTGATGTCAGTCGCCATGTGCGCGGCGAACTTAACCTGCCTGTGGGCGGAGGCCCAGATACTTTGCGGGCTATTTATGGTTTAGGAATGGAAGAGGATGGTTTTCTCACCAATGTGGCGGGCGATGGACTCTACTACTTGCTGTCATGGGATGCCGACGGTGAACAGAAAATTCGCGGTATACACCAGTATGGCGCAGCAACCCTAGATGAGACTTCACCCCATTACGCCGATCAGGCGCAAGACTATGTCGATGAAGTACTCCACGATCCGCTATTTGATGCTCAGGCTAGAGCACCACTGATAGAGCGGCGCTATAGGCCAGGACAATAGCCAGAGAAATAGCCTAGCAGTCGCCACCCTCTATGACATTAGCGCTGAATTAAAAACTCAGGAGCAGTGCCTACAGCATAGGCCGCAAGTTGATAGCGCTCTGCCTCTGAGGCCACTGCCAAATTGCTAATCATAGCTGCTCTAGTGCCTGCATTTTGAGTCTGCGCTAGCTGCCCAGCGTTAAGATAGAAGTCTAAATAGTCAACCAGCGCCGTCGCTTTGGCCGCTGCATCACCAGCAGTGCTATTCCAAATCGCCTCTAGACGGTCGTAGTTTAGACGCACTGTAAAATCCGCAATACTGTAATCTGGGTGCTCACGGGTATATGTGCTTTTGCGCACAAATCGATCGGCAATAATACGGTTAAAACTATTAAAGCTATTGAATATCTGACTCTCTGTCACTAGCTGTAATTCTGGTGACACCAGCGAATTACTGGCAATCGTACCAGTGGGCGCAAAGTCCGGTGAGAAAAAATTAAATACCGACGGTGCGCGCAGCGCAGTCTGACCTACATTTGCCAAACCAGTGCGCATCAGACTAACGCCAGAATCAAATTGATCGACATAAGCATAATTTAGCCCAGGGATATCCTCGCTTTGTGACTGCCCTAATGGAATCCTAGAAGCCGCCTCAAACAGTCGTAAATAAGATGCAAGATGCAGAACAGGCTCTTTAAACTTGCCGAAGGTGGTACTGCTGGAGACTGTGGGATTACGCGCTTCAACATCTAACAGTATCGCGCGAATAACTGCTTTAAGATCACCGGTTAGGCCAAAGGCATTGGCGACGCGCTCAATATAAGCAGGGCTGGGATTTGAGGTAACAAACCGCTGAATTAGCTTTCGGGCAATAACTGGCGCCGTGCTGCTGTGGGCCACCAAGCCATCGAGCACAGTGCCCAACTCAGCCTGCGCTGCCCCAGCATCCATAGATCCGTTGGCGCTTATCACCAATGTCTGGCCCTGGTCAGAAAATAATGTCTTCTCAGAAAAGTCATGAAAATCGGGGAAAAATTTCATCGGCGCAATCCACCGAAACTGGTAGTCATTCACACCCAGGCCACGATTAAACTTATTGTTGTCGGCACTAGCACCGGACACTTCTCGCTGGCTAAAACTAAGCCCGGTAAACACCTTAGCCATCTGCTTGATTACACTGTTGTCATAGGTCGGTATCGGCAAATTGTCGGCGCCGAGAATTACCGCACCATTTTGTTGCCGATGCACCAACCCAAATGTAAACAGCTGCATCACTTCTCGGGCAAAGTTTTCATCTGGATAGGCGCCGGTCTCTAGGTCAGCTTTTTGATTGCGCAAATGGCTGAGATAGACACCCATTATTGGGTGCAGCGTGACATCTTCCAGGGTCTGTCGATAAGTGCCAAAGGCATTCCCTGCGAGCATATCCCAGTAGTTTGGTAACCCGCGGTGGGCGTTTCGGACCACACTATTAAAATCACTGACCACTAGTATTTCGCTCAGAGCAAACGCCATACGTTGACGCAACTGGTCACGGCCATACAGGGCAATTGGCCAGAAAGAATCTTGGCGAATATTGGGTTTGTTCTCTTCACCAAACAGGGGAATAGTGGCATCCACCAATGACATCATACTGGTAGTAGGCGTCTCAAACTGTTGTTCAATCCAGTCAGAATAAACCTGAATAAAGTTGTCACCGTCAGAGTCTATCTGGCCGCGTAGTTCCTCATAAATATCCGGAGTTGGACCGAATGTAGCCTGAGTTAAGAAGCGCAGAATATCCTTATCAATCTGATCGTCAGTCAACTCAGTTTCTTCTGGTGGTTCAACGGTCGTGTCATACACCAAAGTGGCAAGTATCTCGCCACCGGGATAATTAGCAGTGTGAATATTGACAAAAAACTCACCATTGAACAGAGCATCGAGCATCTGCTGCTCTGTGACAAAAATACCGCCGGGTGCTAGATCCCAACTGTAGTTAGATAGAAATCCAGTGGATTCAATCTCCTTAACCTTGACCCCAGAAGGGGCTAAATGAACATGCTGGTCAGTTTGCACCGACCCCAAATTAGAAAAGGTATAACTCAATAGACCCGCGTCATTATCACCCTGCAACATAAAACTGAGCACCCCAGAGCCATTGGTGACCACGCCGGCTTGCGGAGTAAAGTTACCTAAAAATACACGACTATTAACACTGTCATTGATGGCATCAGTAATAGTCAGAGTCACACTTTGATCGGCGCCTAGGTTATAGCCGCTAGTATCCACAAGACTCACAATCAACGCCTCGGGTACCTCGTTAATCTCGTCATCAATAGGTCGCACCTCAATGACCCTTGAATTTTGATTAGCACCAAGCTCAAAGGAAGCGCCCACATCACCGCCATCGCTATAGGTGAGTTGATAGTCACCGGCAGACGCCGTGCCCTTAGTTATATCTGGATTATCACTAAACTCATACTCAAGGCTAACCGCGCCGTTGCCACCAGTGCGATCAATTTTAAATTTGGCTATCTGGTTACTGCTCTCAATAGCCTTGGCGTCCACTAAGGTTAGACTTACAACAATGGGCTCAGACGGCACAACGGGTGGCGTTGGTGTGCTACTTGCGCCCCCACCACCACAGCCCACCAATAATGCTGTTGTCGCAAATACCGCCGTTAACGCTTTCATGACTGTTCTCCATAAACTGGAGCACCGGCAATAAAGCCAAGGTTCTCACTAATATCAAAGGGATTAGGAAAATTGTCCAGCGTCGGAAATAGACTGCTTAAATTGGCTTCGGGAATTCCCATCCAATGAGCAGCAATGGCGGCACATTGAGAATTTGCGGTAGTGGGAATCCATCGGCCACGGCCCGTATCCAAGCCCTCATCCAACGCGAGGTTGGGATGAGACCCATAAAACTGGCCGCCATTGACCATCTCACCCATTACCATCATATGGCCACCCCAACCATGGTCGGTGCCAGACTCAACAGCATCATCACCATTGGGAGTAAATGTGCGCGCAAACTCAGACCCCACTAGGGTAAGCACCTTGTCAAAATCACCCTGCGCGGCCAGACAATCTTTAAACCCTTTTAGTGAAGCACTGACATCTGCCATTAAGGCACCATGGTCTGGCAACAGCTTTTGGTGATTATCAAAGCCGCCAACATCGACAAAATATATCGGGCGATTGTTACTGGTATTGGCACGCCCTGCGATCATCTTGGCCAGAGTTTTAAGACGTCGGGTAAGCAGGCTATTGGTGCCACCAGCAGCGTTAAAAATTCCATCGTAGTCCACACCACTAGACTCAGCCTCCTGAAAAGCATTTTCAATAATAGCTTCAGCCAATCGCGCAGAGTCAAAGGTATCAGTGTATTTTTGGGCCATTAAATGTGCAGACGAGTCGATTGATTGCATCGACGACTCAACCATATCCCGACGATACCCAGTAAAACTATACAGCGGCGTAACACCATCATTACCCAGCGTGTAAGTGTTAATGAGACTGTCACGGCTCACCTGAAAAGAATTGAGACCTGCCACAGAAACCAGTGGTGACACCTGCGCATCCGTATTGTACGGCGCCAATATCTCAGCCATGCGGCCGCCCCAACCAAAGGTAAAGGGATTTGTCGGTTCGCTTTGTAATTGCCGCTCCTGATCAGTATGAGAAAATAGCTGCGGAGGCAGAGCAACAGTGTCAGCAAAATACTGTTCACGGGATGTTGGCTCAACGAGGTTGCCAGTATTACAGATAACCGCAAGATCCTGGTTATTGAATAACTCAGCCAGTGCCGAGCAAGATGGATGCATGGCAAAGTCGGAAGAATCTGTACCCTCATGAACTGATGCAAGCGTTATTAGATTAAGGCTGTGCAAGCCCTCCTGAGGTAAGGCCACAATACCGCGGCCAAGCTCATAGTTACTGCGCAAGGTGCCAGACCCTGTGGGCACAATCATGTTAAAGGAGTCGTTGCCCCCAGACAGCACCAAAAAAACCAATGCCTTATAATCATTGGGGTCACCTGGGTCAGCCAAAGCATCACTGGCACTGAGCAAGCCCAACATACCCACTGAATTGGCAGCTACCGCAGTTATTAATGAATAATGAGACGACCGTTTTAGAAATTTACGACGTGAAATTCCATTGCTGTGTTTCACAAAACCTCTCCAATTTCATACCTATTATTTTTTATTTTCAGCCAATAACGCACAAACCCTATTTTGGTTGATACTGTGATGCATAATACTCTATTTATTGAGCGTATTTGTCATCGCCCCTAGACACTTGCAATTGCCTGCCCAGACCATGAAAATAGACGCCTGTGCAGTCGCGTCCCCACCCAAACCAAGAGTCCGTTATGTCTATTCAGTGGTATCCCGGCCATATGCACAAGGCCAGCAAGGAGATGATCGAGACATTACCTCTGGTCAATGTCGTTGTCGAAGTCCTAGATGCACGCATTCCCTATAGCAGCTCAAACCCCTTTATCGGCGACCTGTGTACCGAAAAGCCCTGCATTAAATTGCTCAATAAATGTGATCTAGCCGAGCCAGAAAATACCAAGCTATGGCAGGACTATTTTGAACTGCAAAGCAATACCAAAACCATGGCGCTGGACTTACAGCACCATGACCCCAGCAAACAGATTATCGATCTCATTAATAAACTGTCTCCACAAAAAGAGGGCCGCAATACGCTAGTCATGGTGACAGGCATTCCTAATGTCGGAAAGTCTTCGTTGATTAACTGTTTGGCCGGCAAACATATCGCCAAGACCGGTAACGAACCTGCAGTAACCAAAGGTCAGCAGCGCATCAACTTACGCAATGGCATTATGCTATTGGATACGCCCGGTATACTCTGGCCCAAAATCGATAACCCCAATGGCACCTATCGTCTCGCCACTACTGGTGCGATTAAAGATACGGCAATGACCTACGAAGATGTCGCCTTTTTTGCTGCCGAATTTTTACTGGCCAATTATTCAGATCGCCTTGAGGAACGCTTTAAATTCGACCAACTACCACGTTCTGAAATTGAGCTGCTAGAAATTATTGGTGCCCAACGTGGCTGTTTACGTGCAGGTGGAAAAGTCGATTTAGAACGCGTCTCAACCATCTTTATCAATGAGCTACGCGCAGGCATTTTAGGCCCCGTAAGTTACGAGACCCCCGCCGTGATCGAAGAAGAAATGAAACAGGTGGCCATTCTTATCGCTGAAAAAGCCGCGCGAGAAAAAATACGTTTGGAGAAAGCCGCAGAGAGGCGTAGAAAAGCCAAGGCCAATAGAAATTAAAGCTATACCGATTGCCCCGCTGCATACCCAGATGCCCATGCCCACTGGAAGTTATAACCCCCCAAGTGACCAGTAACATCCATCACCTCACCCACAAAAAATAATCCAGGCTGGGTTTTACACTCCATGGTTTTGGATGAGAGATGATCAGTATTCACGCCACAGAGTGTTACCTCGGCAGTACGATAACCCTCTGTGCCAGACGGCTTAAGCTGCCAATCCGATAAATGGCTGGCAACATCAAATAACGCTGCATCGGGAATTTCTGCCATGGGTTTTTCTGCATGATCTTGCCAATATAAATTCTGTAATTCCAAAACCAAGCTTTTTGAAAGCTGTTGTGACAATAGATTACGCAGTAAAGATTTAGCGCTATTATTTTTGTACCCTAGAAGTAAATCGCGAGCATCCATATCCGGTAGCAGGTTTACAGCAATAGTTTGCCCAGGCTGCCAATAGCTTGAAAGCTGCAGTGCCGCTGGTCCACTAATACCACGATGAGTAAAGAGCAAATTTTCGCGAAAGCTAGTAGCATTAACAGACATAGAAACATCTGTCTCTTATACACATCTGACGCTGCCGACGAGCGATCTAGTGTAG
>CAJXVK010000029.1 GCA_913060735.1 uncultured Cellvibrionales bacterium | reverse complement strand
CACTAGATCGCTCGTCGGCAGCGTCAGATGTGTATAAGAGACAGGGTATTGGCGGCGGCGTATTTTTAAGCCCCATTCTGCTTATATTTGGTTGGTGTACCATTCGCCAGAGTACGGCGGTCGCTGCCGGCTTTATCCTGCTTAATTCAATAGGTGGTCTGGCCGGTTATATTGTCAGTGATCAGTCTTGGCCTATGGGCGCAGGCTGGTTGGTTATTGCGGCTCTTGCCGGATGCCTTTTTGGTGGTGAGCTTGCTGCTCATCGTGCCTCCTCGCTAACCTTACAAAAACTGCTTGCGGCTGTGCTGGCTATTGCCGCAGTAAAAATGGTGGTCACCGCGCTGTAGCACTAGTACTTGAGTATGTTATTCTTCTGCTCAGTATAACTATTGAACCAAAGCAGTTTTAGCCGAATTAATGAACTCAATTATTAGCAGTAAAGTGATGTCTCCGTTTTCCAAAGGGCATCAACACCAACGCAAGTTTCAGTCGATCCTGTCTGAGGCTGCTGGCCTATTTAACTGGCAGGGCTCTCGTGCCACAACACTGACCGATATTGCGGGCAGCATGAAGCTGACCAAAACCTGCGTCTACTACTATGTTAAAACCAAAGAAGATTTAATTTATCAGTGCTATGTATCGAGCTGTGATATGTGGTTGGCACAGGCGCAGCAGGCGGCTGCATTAGAGGCTAATGGACTGGATAAAATTGTGGCCATGGTGCGCGGCCATTTTGATCAATATGTTAAGGCACTAAACGGCGTGGCACCTCATTTTTCTATGCTCACTGAGATCTCATCGTTGAATGATGCCCATGCCGCGGATATTAAAGTGCGTTGGCAAGAGATATTTGGCCTCTGTGAAAAAATGGTTAAGCAGGGTATCGAAGAAGGTGTGATTGAAAACCTTGATCCAGTTGTTATCTGTACAGGAGTTTTTGCTATTCCACAGTGGTTTCCGGTATGGCTAAATCGCTCCCATGCTGCTAATCCCGGGCCTGTGATTGAGGCGGTGCTGGATATTCTCGTCAATGGCTTATCAGAGCAGCGCCATGAATTTACTAATATTGAATTTCCCGAGATCAGTAATTTATCACTAGATAGTTTTGATCGCGATTTTCAAAATCGTTTAAAGCGCGAAGCCTTTTATCGAGTGGGTGCAATTTACTTTAATCAAAAAGGCTTTAAAGGCACTTCCCTAGATGAGATTGCCAGCTCGCTCGATGTCACCAAAGGTGCTTTTTACTACCATATAAAAAATAAAGAAGAGCTTTTATACCAATGTTTTAATCGTACACTGGATGTCGAAAAAACTTTGCTTACTGAGGCAGGAAAAATTGAAGAAACAGGACTCAAAAAAGTCGAGCTGTCGCTGCGTTATTTATTTAATGTACAATTTACCGAAGAAGGGCCGCTGATTCGTTATCGTTCGCTGCCATCGTTGGACGAAGAGCATCGTAAAAATATTTTAAAAGCGACGAAAAAAAATAGTGGCAAATTAGGCGCCTATATTCGTCAGGGTTTTGAGGATAATACATTGCGTAAGATAGACGCTGATGTCGCTCAGCATATGTTGTCTGGGGCCGTGGAAGTCAGCCCTGATTTGGCGGAGTGGGTAGCAGACGCCAATTGCCCTGAATTATCTGCATCTTATTTTCATCTGTTTATTAATGGGTTGTCGGCAAAGTAAATGTTTAAAATAATTGTAGAAAAGAGTCACAGCATATGAATGATTTCCTTTTTAGTGCGGTTTCCGATGTTTTGATTGGCGCAGGAACCTCTCAGCAGCTTGGTGATATGGCCTCGGCTATGGGTATGCATCGAGCACTGATTGTTACCGACCCAGGTATTATTAAGTTTGGCCTTTTAGACAGTCCCGTAAAAAATCTTGAGGCTAATAATTTGGTGCTCAGCATTTACTCTGATGTTGTTGCCGACCCGCCTGAATCTGTGGTGATGGATGCAGTTGCTGCCGCGCAAGAATTTGGCTGTGACGGAGTGATTGGGTTTGGCGGTGGCAGTTCTATGGACGTTGCCAAGTTACTTGCGGTGTTAATTAAAGGCGAGCAGTCGCTGGCAGATATTTATGGTGTCGACCAGATTGCTGGTGGGCGTTTGCCTTTGATTCAGGTGCCAACAACCGCTGGCACTGGCTCTGAAGCGACCATGGTATCGATTATTACTACCGGTGAAACCACCAAGGCGGGTGTGGTGAGTCGCACATTGTTGGCCGATAAAATTATTCTCGACGCAACCCTTACTATTGGCTTACCACCAGCGGTAACTGCTGCCACAGGCATTGATGCCATGGTGCATGCCATCGAGGCCTTTACCAGCCAACATAAAAAGAACCCATTGTCAGATATGCTGGCGCGTGAAGCGCTGCGTCTAATGGCGGGTAATATTGAGGTGGCGGTTAAGCAGGGCACTAATGTTGCAGCACGTGAAGCGATGTTGTTGGGCGCTATGCTGGCCGGTCAGGCATTTGCCAATGCACCAGTGGCCGCTGTGCATGCCTTGGCCTATCCACTGGGCGGCAATTACCATATCCCCCATGGTCTGAGTAACTCTCTGGTGCTGCCTCATGTGTTGCGCTTTAATGCCCCTGAAGCAGGGCAGTACTATGCCGAGCTGACATCCATTATTTTACCCCATAAAATCTTACCCACTGACCCGCTTGAGGTGTCAGAACTGTTGGCCACCTACTTTTTGGCGCTGGCAGAAGATCTCGGTTTGCAAACCACGCTGCAGCAGATGAATATTGAACAAGCTGATCTGCCGATGTTGGCAGAGCAGGCCATGTTGCAGCAGCGCTTATTAATTAATAATCCGCGGGATGTCAGCCTTGATGACGCGCTCGCGATCTACCAACAGGCGTTTTAAGCTATGACCGAACGTACCGGCTATCCCTACTTTACCGATATCACCACCAGATGGATGGATAATGATATCTATGGCCATGTAAACAATGTTGTTTACTACAGCTACTTCGATTCGGTGGCGAATAAATATCTGATCGAAGAGGGTGGTTTAGATATTCATAGTGCCGAGATTATTGGTTTTGTGGTGGCGTCTTCCTGCCAGTACAAATCTCCCATCGCCTATCCCGAACCTATTGAAGCGGGTTTTAGGGTTAATAAACTTGGCAATAGCTCTGTGGAATACGGCATTGCTATTTTTAAGCAGGGCCAGCCAAATGCTTCTGCAGTGGGTACCTTCACCCATGTTTTTGTCGATCGTGCTACCGATAAGTCGGTCGCCATTCCAGCACCGCTAAGGCGAGCGCTAGAGGCCATTTTAGTCAGCGAAGGGTAAGTCTCAAGTATATAATCTATTGCATCCTCCGTCATACCAGCGCAGGTTGGTATCTCTTAGGCCCCAGCTTTCGCTGAGGTGACGGGCGGCTTAGCACTGAGGTGGCTTATTGATGCAACCGTATTAAACCCTCTTGGATGGTACTGGCGACTAAGCGCCCATCGCGACTAAAGAAAGACCCGCGGTTCAGCCCACGAGAATGACTAGAGCGCGGACTATCCATGGCATACAGCAGCCATTCATCGGCTTTAAACTCATCGTGGAACCAGATGCAATGATCCAGTGAGGCTGCTTGAAACTTAGGATTCATAAAACTGATTGCATGGGGAAGCATTGAAGTGCCCATCAGGTTAAAGTCTGAGGCGTAAGCAAGAATAGCTCTATGCAGCCCGGGATCTTCTACTACACCCATCTTTTCCAGAGAGCCTGACGCTTTGACCCACACAAGTTGCTCAGCGACTCTACGTTCAGGGTTTTTATAATTAACAGGGTTCACAGAGCGCATTTGTATTGGCCGCAATGACGGGCGATTGGCGCTTGATCTGTCCTTATCGTTCTTCGTCATTGACTCAATTAATTTGGCCCAGCGAATGCTGTCGTCTTCAAGGCCTTCTGGGCCGACACAGTTGGGCATATCTGCTTGGTGAGACAGTCCTGACTCCATTATCTGAAATGAAAGCTCAGTATTAAAGATAGCTTTGCCGCGCTGCGAACCCACCACACGGCGGGTGGTAAAAGAGCTGCCGTCACGGATAGCATCCACCTCATAAAGGATCGGCACCGAAGGGTCGCCGGGACGCAGAAAATAGGCATGCTGGGAGTGCACCATGCGTTCTTGATCCACTGTATCTTGCGCGGCTCGCATGGCCTGGGCAAATACCTGGCCACCAAAGACGCGTTTGTTGGTGGTTTCAGGGGTGACCCCGCGATAGATATTAGTATCAATGTTTTCCAGTGATAGAACATTCAGTAATTGCTGTAGCGCTTTACTCATGCAGTGTGCTTCCTGATTTTGTTGCGGTGGTGAAATCGCCACTTTTGTTGTGGCTTTATCCAGAGTATTTTCGCTTTGCTCCAGAGTACCTGAAACGGCCTTATAAGCCACGTGAATACCCTAATTTTGTAGCGTAATACTTGAAAGATACAATAACATACTGTAAGTTCAATTCATCAATTTTACCGATCAACATTCGACTTTATAGTCGACCCCCAATCCTTTTAAGTAGGCGACTCAGTAGGAGACTAATGTGAGTGATTTACAAGCTTTCAGACAACAAACTCGGGACTGGCTAGAAGAAAACTGCCCTCCATCAATGCGTGAGCCGGTTAAAGGCGGTGAAAGCATGTGTTGGGGTGGTCGCAACTTTACGTTTGAGAGCAAAGAGCAGCAACAGTGGATGGAGCGGATGGGCGCCAAAGGTTGGACAGCGCCAGATTGGCCAACGGAGTATGGCGGCGGTGGCCTGAATAAAGCCGAGCACAAAATATTAAGAGAAGAGATGTCGCGCCTTAATGCTCGCTCGCCGCTCGATAGCTTTGGTATCTGGATGATTGGTCCAGCACTGCTTAAATTTGGCTCTGAGGCGCTCAAGCAGCAGCATTTGCCGCCAATTGTTCGTGGTGAGATTCGCTGGTGTCAGGGCTATTCTGAACCTGGCGCTGGTTCAGATTTGGCCGGGTTACAGTCTAAGGGCGAAGATAGGGGCGATCACTTTATCGCCAATGGCCAAAAGGTGTGGACCTCCTACGGTGATAAAGCCGACTGGATGTTCTGCTTGCTACGTACTGACTCCGAAGCCAAGAAACAAATGGGCATCAGTTTGGTGCTGTTCGATATGCTTACGCCCGGTGTCACCCCCAAGCCAATTAAACTTATTTCTGGTAGCTCGCCGTTTTGTGAAACCTTCCTTGATGATGTGCGTGTTGAAAAAGATCAGGTGGTGGGTGAAGTCAATCAGGGCTGGACCATTGCCAAGTATCTGCTCACCCATGAGCGTGAAATGATCGGCGGCATGGGTATGACCGATGCCGGTGCTGAAACCCTGAGCCAGACGGCCGTGCGAGTAATGGGTGTTGAGCAGGGCCGCATGAATAACCCAATACTGCGTGCCGAAGTCGCTAAGTGGGAAATTGATGGCGCCTGTTTTGGGCTGACCGCAGAGCGTGTAACTGATGAAGTTAAAGCCGGCAGTGGTGTAGGTGCTACCTCGGCAATGCTGAAGTATTACGGTACTGAGCTCAATAAACGACGCTTTGAAACGCTGCTTAAGATTCAAGGTAGCGATGGCATGGTGTGGGATGGTGAAGCCGCAAATAATGGCTGGTTGCCGCGCACCTGGTTAAGGACTAAAGGTAACTCAATTGAAGGCGGAACCTCAGAAGTTCAGCTGAATGTGATTGCTAAAAATATCCTCGGCCTGGGCTAGAAGGGTTGCGAGAGCACTAATAGAATTTAAAGGTACAGAGTTATGGCGCTAGTTTTAAACGAAGAGCAGCAAATGCTCAAAGAATCAGCCGAAGGTTTTTTGGCTGAATTTGCTCCCTTGGGAGAATTGCGCAAGCAGCGCGATGCAGGTAGCCAAACGGGCTATGCAGATAACCTATGGCGACAGATGGCAGATATGGGCTGGGCTGCCATTTTGGTTCCGGAGGAATACGGTGGCCTAGAGTTTGGTCATGTGGGTATGGGTCAGATTGTTGAGCAGACCGGCCGTACATTAACGGCTTCACCGCTTTTTGCCACAGCAGTTCTAGGCGTTACCGCTATCAATACAGCGGGCAGCGAAGCGCAGAAAACAGAACTACTTGGCGCGATTGCCAGTGGTGAAATCACCACCGCACTGGCTGTTGATGAAAAAATTCATCATGCACCTACACAGATTAGTATGACCGCAGATAAGCAGGGCGGCGGCTATGTTCTTAATGGCGCCAAACGCTTTGTTGCCGATGGCAGCAAAGCTGACAAGCTAATTGTGGCGGCGCGCACTGCAGGTGAGGCCGGTAATATGAACGGCATAAGCCTGTTTGTTGTCGATCGAACAGCCTCAGGGGTTGAGGTTGAGCGCACTGAAATGACCGATACGCGCAACTATGCGAATATCAGCTTTAATAATGTAGAAGTGGCCGAGGCTGCATTACTTGGCGAAGAGGGCAAAGGTTTTAAGGCGCTCAATGCCACCTTGGATGCAGGTAATATTTATCTCGCAGCAGAGCTGTTGGGTATTGCCCAAGAGACTTTCGATGTGACGCTCCAGTACCTGAAAGAGCGTAAACAGTTTGGGGTTTTAATTGGTTCATTCCAGGCCTTGCAGCATCGCGCTGCCCATTGGTGGAGTGAGGTTGAGCTATGTAAATCAGTGGTGCTAAAGGCGCTGCAAGCAATGGACGAGGGCGATAAAAAGTCGTCAGCTCTAGCGAGTATTGCTAAAGCCAAGCTTTGCGAAGTTGCCGAACTAGCAACTAATGAAGCGATTCAGATGCATGGGGGTATTGGCATGACCGATGAATATGATATTGGCTTCTTTATTAAACGTGCTCGTTCAGCACAGATTATGTTTGGAGATAACAGCTATCATACGGATCGTTTTGCACTTTTAAGCGGTTACTAGTAAGCGGATACTAGGTAGCTCAAAATTAAATAAATTTTCAGTTAATAAGGATAAGAACAATGGATTTAGGTATCAGCGACAAAGTCAAACCCATACTCGAAGAAGTAAGAGATTTTATTGATACAGAGATTCTGCCACTGGAGCATGAGTATCATGAAGAAATCTCTAAGGGTGATCGCTGGACTTTTACTGATCGCCAGACAGAAATTCTGGAAGGGCTTAAAAGTAAGGCGAAAGCCAAGAACCTGTGGAATTTCTTTCTCACGCATTTCGAGGGTGGACATGGACTGAACACCGTTGAGTATGCCTATATTGCTCAAGAGACCGGTCGCTCGCACCTTGCCCCTGAAGTCTTTAACTGTGCTGCGCCAGATACAGGCAATATGGAAGTGCTAGCGCGCTTTTGTACAGAAGAGCAAAAAGAGACCTGGTTAAAGCCTCTTTTAGCCGGCGAGATTCGCTCGGCCTATGCCATGACCGAGCCCGATGTTGCCTCATCCGATGCGACCAATATTGCTATGTCCTGTGTAGCCGATGGCGATGAGTGGGTGCTTAACGGCGAAAAAATCTGGATCTCTGGCGCCGGTGACCCACGCTGTAAAATTATGATTGTGATGGTTAATACTAACCCTAGTGGCCCTCGTCATGCGAAGCACAGCCAGGTGCTGGTGCCCTTTGATACCCCAGGCGTTAAGAACCTGCGTCCCATGGAAATCTATAATGTTGACGATGCGCCCCATGGCCATATGCACATGCGCTTCACAGATGTACGTGTGCCCAAAGAGAATTTGATTCTCGGCGAAGGCCGTGGTTTTGAGGTGGCACAGGGCCGTTTGGGGCCGGGCCGTATCCACCACTGTATGCGTTCACTGGGATTAGCAGAAGCTGCGCTCAAATTAATGTGCGAGCGTTCTCTAACTCGTGAAGCCTTTGGTCGCCCTCTAGCCAAGCTGGGCGGCAATGTGGATATTATTGCTCAGGCCCGTATCGAAATCGAAATGACTCGTCTGCTATGCCTTAAAGCGGCTTGGTTGATGGATCATGAGGGCACAGATGCGGCTCAGCCCTTTATCTCAATGATTAAGGTAGCGGCACCGACTATGGCGCTAAAAATTATCGATGAGGCTATGCAGATGTACGGCGGTATTGGTCTGTCTCAGGACACGCCACTGGCGACTTGGTATGGCGCTCAGCGCACGTTGCGTTTTGCCGATGGCCCGGATGCAGTTCACCGTATGGTTATCGCTCGTCGTGAGCTAAGCCAGTACCGTTAATCTAGGCTCCATCGCTTAATTTCAGGAGAACACAATGACTATTCGCTATGACGGACAGGTAGCTATAGTAACGGGTTCAGGCAATGGCCTGGGCCGATCCCACGCACTGGCATTAGCCGCTCGCGGTGCCAAGGTTGTGGTCAATGATCTGGGTGGTTCGGTTAACGGAGATGGCGGCTCAAGCGATGCGGCACTGGAAACCGTTGCCATGATTGAGGCCGCTGGTGGTGAAGCTATTGCCAACGGTGCCAATGTCGCCAAGATGGATGAAGTCGAAGCCATGGTGGCACAGGCCGTTGAGAAGTGGGGCCGTGTTGATATTCTGGTTAACAACGCTGGTATTCTCCGCGACAAGAGCTTTGCCAAAATGGAAATGGCTGATTTTCAGCTGGTGGTTGATGTGCATCTGATGGGCTCTGCTAATTGCTCCAAGGCAGTGTGGGCGCTAATGTGTGAGCAGGGGTATGGTCGTATTGTGATGACCACCTCTTCAAGTGGCATGTACGGCAACTTTGGTCAGGCGAATTATGGCGCGGCAAAAATGGCTGTGGTTGGATTGATGAATACTCTTTGTATTGAGGGTGAAAAGTACAATATTAAGGTTAACTGCCTGTCGCCGACAGCTGGTACTCGTATGCTGGAAGGTCTGGTTACTGATGAGCAGTCGGATATTATGACGGTTGAATCGGTAACCGCTGGCCTGTTAACCCTCTGTGATGAAGCGGCCCCAAATCGCAGTATTCTCTGTGCTGGTGCCGGCGGTTATGCGCGCACCCATATCTATGAGACCGATGGTATTTATCTGCCACCGGAAGAGCAGACTGCAGAAAATGTGCGGGCGAAGATTGATGCGATTGATAACTCAGAGGGTGAGCAGATACTAGTTGGCGGTTTCCAACAGACCAATAAGTTTGTTGCCAAGGCCGTTGAATATATAAAAAACAATAATTAATTAGGACGAGATTATGAAAGCGTTAGTCTGTAATGAGTTTGGACCTGCCGAAAATTTATCGCTTGAAGAGCGCCCAGCACCCAGCCCAGGTAAAGGTGAGATTCTGGTAGATATTAAAGCCGCTGGCGTTAATTTCCCAGATATCTTAACGGTTCAGGGCAAGTATCAGTTTAAGCCAGAGTTACCCTTTGTGCCGGGTGCAGAAGTTGCCGGTATTGTAACTGCTGTGGGCGAGGGTGTTACTAGTCATAAGGTCGGCGACAAGGTTATTTCGACGCTGCAGATTGGTGGGTTTTCTGAGCAGTGTGTTGCCTCAGAGCACGGCTCTTTCGGTATGGGCGAGACGATGTCTTTTGAGCAGGCGGCGGGTTTTGCGATTACTTATGGTACCTCTTACTACGCGCTAAAACAGCAGGCGAAGATTCAGCCCGGCGAGACACTGCTAGTTCTGGGTGCTGCTGGTGGCGTGGGTATTGCGACTATCCAGATTGCTAAGGCGATGGGTGCGAAGGTTATTGCGGCAGCGAGTTCGGAAGAGAAGTTAGATTTTGCCTGTGAAGCGGGCGCTGATTTGCGCATTAATTATTCTGAAGAAAACCTTAAAGATAAAGTTAAGGAACTGACCGGCGGTAAGGGTGCAGATGTTATCTATGATCCGGTTGGTGGTGATTTCTCTGAGCAGGCGTTCAGGGCAATTGCTTGGGATGGTCGTTTTTTGGTGATTGGTTTTGCCTCTGGTCCAATTCCAGCTATACCGCTTAACCTGATGTTGCTTAAAGGAGCATCGTTAGTTGGTGTGTTCTGGGGTGCTTGGGCAGCGAGATTCCCGATGGAGTCTCGTCAAAACTTTGATGAGTTGATTGAGATGATTGATGGTGGCCAGTTCTCACCTCTGGTGACCGAGGTGTATTCGCTGGACGATTATAAGGCGGCGTTTGCATCTATCTCTGAGCGTCGAGCCAAGGGTAAGGTTATTTTGTCTAACGGGTGATCCTTATCTGGTTGTAAAAAGGGCTCGCCATTGCGGGCCCTTTTTTATGTCCATCTCAGCTCGTGCCACACAAGCCCACCTCACAGCCTGGCGATCGACTCCATGGGTAGAGGTATATCTGGGCATAGTTCTCTTTGAGCAAAATTGCATCAACTCAGTGGTTGGCGGCAGTGTTGCTGTGGCTATACAATGCCCGCTCAGCTCAGAAGGGCAGCTGTTCCAATTCTCCCGATTCAATATTACTAGTAAACAAATATGACGCAAAATGCACTGGAGATTCTAAACAGCCTATACGGTTATGAGAGTTTTCGTGGTCATCAAGCAGAGATTATTGAGCATGTGAGTGCTGGCAATAATGCGCTAGTACTGATGCCCACCGGTGGCGGTAAATCAATTTGCTATCAAATTCCCTCATTGTTGCGCGAGGGTGTTGGTATTATTATTTCGCCGCTAATCGCACTGATGCAGGATCAGGTAGATGCCATGCAACAGCTTGGGGTCAAGGCTGCATTTCTCAACTCCAGTCTGTCTCATCGCGAACAAAATGTGATTGAGCAGGAGCTATTATCAGGGCAGCTGGATTTGCTCTATATAGCCCCGGAGCGGCTGATTCAGTCCTATACCCTAGACCTTTTAAGCCGTTGTCAGCTGGCGTTATTTGCTATTGATGAGGCACACTGTGTTTCTCAGTGGGGCCATGACTTCCGCTCGGATTATTTGTCGTTAAGCTTGCTATATGATCGATTTCCCTCGACACCACGCATTGCCTTGACCGCCACGGCAGATATTCGAACCCGCAATGAGATTATTGAACGGCTGTCACTCACAGATGCCAATTCTTATATCAGTGGATTTGACCGCCCTAATATTCGCTATGCTATTGCCAATAAAACTACGCCTAAAAAACAGCTGCTGGCTTTTTTACAGCAGCGAAAAAATGAAGCGGGCATTGTGTACTGCCTATCACGCAAAAAGGTTGAAGATACCGCAGCTTGGTTAAGTCAGCAGGGCTTTAATGCATTGCCTTACCATGCAGGTTTGCCGGCCCAGCTTAGGCAGACTCATCAGAGCAGGTTTCTGCGTGAGGACGGCGTAATTATTGTGGCTACTATTGCCTTTGGTATGGGTATAGATAAACCCGATGTGCGCTTTGTGGCGCACCTAGATTTACCCAAAAGTATCGAAGCCTATTACCAGGAAACAGGTCGAGCAGGGCGTGATGGTCAGCCCGCGGATGCCTGGATGGTTTATGGTTTGCAGGATGTGGTGCGGCTGCAACAGATGGCGCAGGGCTCCGACGGCTCCGAGCAGCATAAGCGCGCCGAGCGTCATAAACTCGATGCCATGTTGGGTCTCTGTGAAGTGACTAGCTGTCGCCGAAAAGTGTTGTTGAGTTACTTTGCCGATGAAGCGCCCAATCAATGTGGTAACTGCGATAACTGTCAGCTGCCGCCAGAAACCTGGGACGCTACTGAGGCAGCGCAGAAGGTGCTGTCTTGCATTTATCGCACTGGTCAGCGTTTTGGTGTGGTTCATGTTATGGATGTGCTACAGGGAAAGGAGAATGAAAAAGTTCTGCAACATGGGCATCAGCAACTAAGTACTTTCGGTATTGGCAGTGATATTCATGAGGCGCAATGGCGCTCTGTGATTCGCCAGTTAGTAGTGCGTGGTTTATTGCGGGTTGATCTTGAGGGTTTCAGCGCATTGCAGCTGACGGACATCTGTCGGCCTGTATTAAAAGGCGAACAGTCACTGTATTTGCGCAAAGAAGATATTAAAGTACCATCCACTAAAAAGGGTGGTTCTAAGGCGTCGAGGAAAACTCAAATACGGCCAGAAGATCAGGAGTTGTGGGAAGAGTTGCGGGAGTGCAGGAAGTATCTTGCGGAGGAACACAATGTTCCGCCCTATGTTATTTTTCACGATGCGACATTAAAAGAAATGATCGATGTGATGCCTATGTCGGCCTCGGAGTTTCTTATGATTGGTGGGGTGGGTGATAGCAAGATGGAAAAGTATGGTGCAGATTTTATTGAGATAATTTGTCGCTATGCTGAGGCGAGTTAGTTTTTACTCGGTCCTCTCTCAGCCAAAGAGGAGTCGTCATTGCTTAAGAGATTTCATCTGCGAATGAGATTATTTTCCAATATGGGCCATCCTCAGAGGGTATTAGCCTATGCAGGGATTGAAGATGTGAGTCCGGTAACGGCGCTTAGCTTCAGTGTTTAGAGGCGCTAAAATCTCCAGTTCGAGGCTCTATCGATAAACTCTTGGTACTCTGGCGGGCATCCGAGTGAGTAACTCATAGCCGATCGTACCGCAGGCTTCAGCGATTTCATTCACCGGTAATTCAGGTCCCCAGAGCACAGCTCTATCACCAATGGCGACTGCATCTAGATCCGTTACATCAACGGTAATCATATCCATGGAGACTCGTCCTACCAGTGGGCAGCGTATGCCATTGATTAGCACTGGCGTGCCATTCGGCGCGTGGCGTGGATACCCATCACCATAGCCCACAGTCACCGTCGCAATAGTAGAGTCTCGCTCGGCAGTCCAGTTAGCAGCATAGCCAACTGGTTCGCCGGCGCCAATAGCGCGGACTGAGATGATCGCAGACTCAAGGCACATAACGGGCTTAAGTTGGTCGGCATTTTCCTGAGGCTGAGCAAACGGGCTATTGCCATAAAGCATATAGCCGGGTCGCTGCCAGTCTCTGTGTGCCTGAGGCCAGCCAAGAATTGCGGCAGAGTTAGCCAGGCTCGTTAGTAGCGTATTTTTTGTCGCTGGCAGGTGCAGGTCAAAGGTTTTAATTTGCTGTAATGTGGCCTGATTATCGAGATCATCGGCGCAGGCAAAATGGCTGGTGACAACAATTTCATCACTGACATTATGACTACTGCACAGGTCATCATAGGCTGTCTGAATTTCATCAGGTTGGAAGCCGAGGCGGTGCATACCAGTGTCTATTCCCAGCCAGACATTCACTTTTCGAGCTAGGGTAGCGTTTAAAATAGCCTCGACTTGGGGTCTGTTTTCCACCATTAGCCAAAAACTGTGTTGAGCCGCTAGATCAACCTCATCAGTGCTAAAGATGCCCTCTAGAAGTAGGATAGGTTGTTCAATACCGTTCTGACGAAGTTCTATGGCCTCTTCAATACTGGCGACGCCAAAAGCTGGGGCAATATCGGCCAGCGCATCGGCCACTTCAATAGCACCGTGGCCATAGGCATTGGCTTTTACCATGGGGATGGTTTTAGATTGCGGCGCTAAAGACTGCGCCAACATAAAGTTATGGCGCAGTGCCTGCAGGTCAATAATTGCCTTGGTCGGTCTGGACATGGTTACCTACCTAATCGGTATCTTTAGTAGTTAAACTTGCCCGCGGTGTATAGAGCCTGAGCGGCAAGCCATACATCGCCAACTTCACCATTGCCAACCGCAACGCCGTCGATTTCTATAACCGGAGCAATTTCCTTGGAGGAGCTGGTGATCCAAACTTCGTCGGCACTGGCTACTTCATCCATGGTCACAGTGCGCTCTTCTACCGGAATAGTGCCGTCCTGACGCAAAACATCCAGTACAATATGCCGTGTAATGCCGGGCAGTAATTGATTGTCCAATGGTGGTGTACTCACTATGCCATCTTTCACAATAAAGGCATTGCAGGCGCTGGCTTCCGTGAGTTCATTGTTAGCGTTAAATAGCAGTGTTTCGCCATGGCCCTGTTTATACCCTTGCTGAAAATGCAGCACATTGCCCAGCAGCGCTGTCGATTTAATATGGCAGCGCTCCCAGCGCAGATCTCTGTCGGTAGAAACCTTATAGCTATGGACTAATGCCTTATCAGCAACTGGCGGTGGTGCAATCTCGAAAGCAAACGCAAATACTGTAGGTGCAATATTTTCAGGAAAACCATGAAAACGCTTGGTGTCTGCGCCTCGGCTAACATGCAGATAGATACCTAGATTGCCGGCGCCATTTTCTTTAATAAGGCGATTACATAGATCCGCCCAATCAGCTTCAGACCAATCGAGGTTGATACCTACAGCGGCCAAACCATTTTTCATGCGGGCAATATGTGGGGCAAAGCCAACCATATTTCCAGCGTAAGAGGGAACTACTTCATAGATGCCGTCGCCGAATAGAAATCCTCTATCCAGCGGGGATATTTTAGCTTCTTCCAATGGCAGGTAGGCGCCATCTAAATATGCAATGCTCATATTAATGCCTTGAAAAAGTTTTGCAAAATGGTATCAGTGAGGTGCTTTACACGCAAAGCAATTTGGCCTGATATTCATTGCTTTTTAGTTAACTTTCAGCAGAAATTGTTATTAAAAATATATATACCGAAATAATTTCCTGCTGCTATCGGTTTTTTACTATTTTTCTCAGGTCATTGATGAGTTGTTCGCTAATGTCTGCGTTTAATCCATCCTCGGTCAATGTGTTTTCTCTGGTGACACCATCGACACTGCCACGCTCGGAGAGGTAGTTTAGAACGGCCAAATTATCCCAATGGGCGAGCATATCTGTCCCTGAGATAACGGATAGCATTGCAAGTAATCCATGGGCTGCCCAGTTGGAAACATCGGCAATCAACAGCTCATCACAGGAGGTGGCTGAGGGGATTATATTCAGACCTGTCAGTGTATCTGCAACATTGCCCATACCAATTTCATTGCCGCCATCACCTATGGCAATGGTTGGGCAGTTGGCTAGAGTAAGAAAGTAATCGAAGCGGGCACAGCGGGCACTGATATTTTCGCCGCGCATATTGTAGTAATGTCCGTCGGCTGCCATGCCGGGGCGTTCGATTGAAATGACTAGTGTCGGCTGATATTTGTCTAAAATCAGCTGTGCTTCGTGAGCACTGGTTTCAGGTTCACCGACAGTGATCTTATGCACATGATAATCATCGCTTATGGCGTCTGCCAGTGGTGCGCCACACACTAATATAGGCGTTGCTCCAAGAGACTCTATGGCTTGGTACAGAGCAATTGCCCCCACTGGGCCATCGGTCTCGTAGGTATGGTTCACCGGAAAGCCAGTGCCAATTAATACATGGCCACTGATATTCTGGAGCATCTGTGCGGCGCGATAATAGTAGCCTGGTGTCAATGCTGCTTGAAGGGTTTGCATACCGCGCGGGTTTCGTGCGGTGAGCAAATCTTCGATCTGCTGGCTAATATGCAAATGACTCATTGCGCTGCTGGCTCAAGCTGGCTGTTATTAAATCGCTGCTCATCTAATGCGAGTAAATTATGTGCCTGTTCAAAGCTGATAGCCTCAAACTGTATGGTGCCGCCTGGCATAAGCTGCGCCAGTTTGCCGAGATCTAAGGATAGCACCGAACCTAATTTGGGATAGCCGCCAATGGTTTGACGGTCATTTAACAAGATAATGGGCTGGCCATCTGCGGGCACCTGAATGGCGCCTAAGCATATGCCTTCAGAGAGAATGCCGTCGATACTCGGGGCTATGTTGGCACCCTTAAGGCGATAACCCATACGGTCACTACTTTCGGTGACGGTATATTCCGAGGAAAAAAATAATTGTTTTTGCACTTTGCTAAAGGCATCCTGCTGATAGCCTAACATCACTCTTAATCGCGCTTGATTATCAGCATAATCCGGTAGTCGTTGTTTGGGCACAGACACAGAACCTAAGTGATGCTCCAAAGTTTGGCAGGGTAAAATTTGGCCTGCCTGCAATGGTTGGCCATCCTGAGTTAGTCCGCCCAATCCTTCGCGAGGAACTGTGGATACGCTATTAAAAATGGGCTCTATTTGAAAACCACCCGCCACTGCAAGGTAGCCTCGACTACCGGCGATAGCAAATCCAAGTTCAATGCGATCACCCGGATTTATTCCATGACTCTGCCATAGAGCGGCAGGTTTTTTATTGATCGTTAGGGGAATATTGGCGCCGGTCACTGCGACTGTGGTTTTAACCGATGACTCTAGTATCAGACCGCCGACCGTCACCTCAATAACGGTTGCCGACTGAGCATTACCACAGAGGCGGTTGGCCCAACGAAAGGCATCGCTATCCATGGGGCCACCAGTTGTTAGACCGATACCATGGACGCCAAAGCGCCCGCTGTCTTGTGGCAGGCTAAAAATACCCGGCTGAATAACCTTTAGGCCGCTCATAGTTCGCCGCCCAGCTCTAAAAAGCGATGTTTATTTATAGCGGTAAAACGTACGCGATCACCGACTTGCACCGGCATGCTCGGACTGGCATTGGGATCAAACATAAGCTCGGGACAGAGGCCAATTAGATTCCAACCGCCGGGGGACTGGGCTGGATAGACAGCAGTTTGTCGGTCGGCAATGGCCACGGCGCCGCGGGGCACCTTGGTTCTTGGGGTAGCTAATCTAGGTGCGGCGATGCGTGGATCTACTTCACCAAGGTAAGCAAAACCCGGAGCAAAACCTATGGCATAGACTCTATATTCCGTTTCCTGATGAATGGCAATAACTTGCTCTGTGGTTAGCCGGGCTCCATCAGCTAACGCCTGTAAGTCGGGTCCAGATTCGGCGCTGTAATAAACGGGCAGACTAACTAATCTGCCCTCTACCTGATTGTCTTCAGTGGTCAGATTGCTGAGTGCTTGGCGAATAGCGGCACGTACAGCATGGTGATCGGTTTGCAATGGATTATAAATCACCAGTAGTGAGCCATAGGATGGCACTAGATCAACCAATACTTGGCCAATAGTTTCGCGCAGCTGACTAGCAGTTTGGGCGATCTGTGAGGCGATTGCAGCAGTTGGCTTATCGCCAAAATAAACAATTAGTGAGTTCTCTCCGGCAATGGAGATTCTGGGTTGTTGGCTACTCATGAGTTAATCAGTTGACGAATTTCTTCGATCGCATTGACGCCGTCGATATTGTCGCCATGCACACAGAGCGAATCTGCTTGCAGTTCCAATCTATGGCCACTGATAGTGGTGACACTGCCATCATTTTTTAACTGACTCACCTGAGCGAGCATCTTCTCCCTGCTGTGCACGGCGCCTTCTTTGGCTCTTGACAGCAGCGCGCCATTGTCGTCATAGCAGCGATCGGCAAAGGCTTCAAATATCAGCTCAAGTCCAAACATCTCGGCTTCTTGACGATGGATTTCTGCATCTGGAGTTGCCTGTAACATAAATGCCAGAGGTAGATGTGATCCTGCAATGGCCTCCATAACCGCACTGCGAATATGACCATTGGCCATCATATCGTTATATAGAGCGCCATGAGGTTTAACATAGGTGATTGGCATATCAATATTTTCTGCCATACCAGCCAGAGCTGCAATTTGGTACTGCACAATGGCGATAATTTCTACCGCGGGGAGGTTCATTGAACGACGACCAAAACCGGCGAGGTCTGGGTAGCTGGGGTGAGCGCCAACCACGACATTATGACTTTTGGCAGAGAGCAGTGTTTTCTTCATGACGATCGGGTCGCCAGCATGAAAACCACAGGCGATATTGGCCTGGTCTATAAATGGCATTACCTGATCATCGAGGCCCATTTTCCAGGCGCCGAAGCTTTCGCCGAGATCGCAATTTAATAGTAATGACATGTTGCTTCCTTAAAGGTTATCTTTTTAATATTTTGATTCTGTGCAAATAATCGACAGGTCCTTCACTGCGTTCAGGATGACTCAGGCTAGCGCAAGGTCACTATTTTTCATATCCGTTACCAGCATACAACCCGGGCTATGAGTAATGCAGAAAGGAAGTTTGGCTGCTTCCAACGCCACCTGAGGTGTTACACCGCAGGCCCAAAATAGCGGGTGTTCGCCGTCCTTAATTGTTACTGCATCGCCATAGTCAGGCTGATTGATATCTACAATACCAATATCCTGCGGATTGGCATAATGAATTGGTTCGCCATGGACTGAGGGAAAGCGCGCACATATCTCCGCCGCGCGCAGAGCTTCAGTCGGCGCAAAGGGACGCATACTGACTACCATTTTTCCATTAAAGGGACCGGCTGGGGTACAGTCGATATTGGTGATGTACATGGGCACGTTGACCGCTTCAGTTACGTTGCGTACTTCGAGCCCATCGGCAATTAATGCTTCTTCAAAGGAGAATGAGCAGCCGAGCAAGAAGGCCACTAGATCATCGCGCCACAGTGCCGAGATATCATTTAATTCGCTGGTTACAACGCCGTTTTCAAAAATTTTATAACTGGGGATATCGGTGCGAATATCTAGGTCCGCGCCGAGTTTTGCAATACTGCTCTCGCCGGGTTCTGACATGGCGATTAGAGGGCAGGGCTTGGGATTGGCTTCACAGAATTTTAAAAAATCGGCGGCATCAGAGGCCGGCAAAATCACTAGATTACACTGCACAAAACCCTGACAAAAACCTGAGGTGTTGCCGCTGTGCTCGCCAGTGCGAATTGATTGGCGAAACTGTGCTGGAGATTGTTCGATATTTTTTGACATCATTACTCCCTCTCTTAAGCCGTTTAAAGGTTGAATTCTAGCAGAACCTTAAGGTGAGAGGCACTAGACCTCTGGTGGTAGGGCTGGCGCCATTAGGTTTCATGCTGCTACTTTTAATTTTCAGCCTAAGCTCCCAAGGCGCGCTCAGTATACCAGTATCGCCCAGAGCTGCCGTTGTAACGTGCTAGAGCATCTGCAAGATGGCCTTTTTCTTTATCCAGATAATATCTTAAAAAGGTACAGCCATAGAGGCGGTTAGTTGGGGTGTGGATCAGATTATCAGCGGGCGGCCAATCTTTTGTTTCCAAAACGGCACTATCTGCATCATGCTCCGAGGACCTGCGGAGGACACTGCGTATTGATTAAAATGACTTTCGACCTGCAATAGGGCGAGAACAACCTCAGGCTGCTGACCGGCACGAGATGCCTCTTTATGCACCAGACGCAGAAAGTCGAGGCCTACCTGCTTATCGTTGATAATCTTAGCAAGGGGGGGATCTTTGGAGACAAGCCATATCTCGGCATCATAGGCATTGCCCGTACATATAAGTGGTAGGGCAATGATGGCTCTTTGTAATATTAGAGAATTATTTTAAAACGTTTTCCGTAATAAAGTCATTTAGCCTATCCAGAGCTATATGCTGGTTTTCCGGTTCGCGACGATTGCGATATTCGACGGTGCCGCCCTCTAGGCCGCGATCACCAATCACAATGCGGTGAGGAATGCCGATCAATTCAATATCGGCCAGCATGCCACCGAGTCGTGCCTTGGCCTCGTCCATAAATAATACTTCGTAACCTGCGGCGCTAAGTGATTCATACAATGTCTCGCAGGTGGCTTTAACATTGTCCGATTTGTGCATATTGATCGGCACAATAGCAATTTGAAAGGGAGCAATGGCGTCTGGCCAGATAATGCCATTATCGTCATTATTCTGTTCAATAGCAGCGGCCACAATGCGGCTGACACCAATGCCATAACAGCCCATGCTCATAAATTGTTCTTTGCCATTTTCATCCAGCACCGTGGCTTTCATAGCTTCACTGTATTTGGTACCGAGCTGAAAAATATGGCCCACTTCAATGCCGCATTTAATTTCGAGGACACCTCTGCCATCTGGGCTTGCGTCGCCAGCGACCACATTACGAATATCAGCAACGGTGAACTCGCCGCAGTCACGGGTCCAATTGACTCCTGTTAAGTGATAGCCGTCGCGATTGGCGCCGCAGGTAAAATCGCTAAGTTGCGCGGCGGCGTGATCAACTACCATGGGGAGGTTGATGCCTACTGGCCCCAGTGAACCTGGTGAACAGTTTAAGGTGGCTTTAATTTGCGCTTCAGTGGCGAAGCTGATTTCGCTGCTCAGTCCCAAGGCATGCTGGGCTTTGACTTCATTGAGTTCGTGATCACCACGCACCATCAAACCATACAGCTGGGCTTCACCTTCTTCGTTTTCGGCACTCACAATTAGTGCTTTTAATGTTTGCGGAGCCTCGGTACCTATAAATTTACAGAGTTCACTAATAGTATGCACTCCGGGAGTGGCCAGCTCGGCTAACTCGGCGGTTGCAGCTGCTGTATCTCCGGCAGGGGCCATAGCTTCGGCTTTTTCAATATTGGCGGCGTAATCGCCTTCTGTGGAGAACACAATGGCATCTTCGCCTGACTCTGCAAGCACATGAAACTCATGGGAA
>CAJXVK010000028.1 GCA_913060735.1 uncultured Cellvibrionales bacterium | reverse complement strand
ATGAACCTGGCGTAGAGTTGGCTGAGACCAGTCTTGAGATCAATGGTAAACGCGGTGATGGGGAGTTTAACTTCCGCCTTATGAACGGCGATCAAGTCGTTGGTTCTGGAGTTAAAAAAGTTATCCTAAGCGGCCTGCGCGAATACCAGCAGGACGCTATGGATACAATGGTTGCCGACTATCTGCGTTGGGCGTCTCAGGCTTAGCCGGCTAAGATATCTTTTAAGAAGCGCCCAGTGTGAGAGCCCTTTACCTTGGCCACGTCTTCTGGCGTGCCTGCGGCAACAATCTGTCCGCCACCTGAGCCACCCTCAGGCCCTAGGTCGACAACCCAATCGGCTGTTTTAATCACATCAAGGTTGTGTTCGATTACCACCACAGTGTTGCCGTGGTCGCGCAGGCGATGCAGAACCGCTAGAAGCTGTTCAATATCATGGAAGTGCAATCCGGTGGTTGGTTCGTCAAGAATATACAGAGTTTTGCCTGTATCGCGCTTGGACAGTTCTTTGGATAATTTGACCCGCTGTGCTTCACCGCCAGATAGGGTCGTTGCCGACTGCCCCAAGCTAATATATGAAAGCCCCACATCAATTAATGTTTGCAGCTTGCGTGCAATGGCGGGCACGGCATCGAAGAACTCGCGCGCATCCTCGATGGTCATTTCCAGCACCTGGTGAATATTCTTGCCTTTAAAGTGAATATCCAATGTTTCGCGGTTGTAGCGCTTACCTCGACACACATCGCAGGGTACATAGATATCGGGCAGAAAGTGCATTTCCACCTTGGTTACGCCATCACCCTGACAGGCCTCACAGCGACCACCCTTAACATTAAAGCTAAAGCGTCCGGGACTGTAGCCTCGTGAGCGGGCCTCCTGAGTGGCGGCAAATATCTCTCTGACGGGCGTAAAGATGCCTGTGTAAGTGGCAGGGTTAGAGCGAGGAGTACGCCCAATTGGACTCTGGTTTATATCGATACATTTATCCAGCAGGTTAAGACCGATAATCTCAGTATGTGCTGCGGGTTTTAAAGTGGTGGCTTTATTTAATGTAACCGCCGCAGCTGGGTACAGGGTCTCATTAATTAATGTGGATTTACCTGAGCCAGAAACGCCGGTAATACAGGTGAAGACACCAATCGGAATATCTAAATCAACACTCTGCAGATTATTGCCTGTGGCACCAGTGACCTTGAGTTGCTTACCATTGCCCTTGTTGCGCTGTTGAGGAATTTTAATGCTGCGCACGCCAGATAAAAACTGGCCGGTAACTGAATCCTTATTAGCCTTAATCTGCTTGGCGGTACCCTCGGCAATAACTTTACCACCGTGGATACCTGCGCCCGGGCCTATATCAATAATATGATCGGCAGCGCTAATGGCGTCTTCATCATGTTCGACTACGATTACGGTATTGCCCAGATCACGCAGACGTACTAGGGTCTTCAGTAAACGTTCATTATCTCGCTGATGCAGTCCAATTGAGGGTTCGTCGAGAATATACATAACGCCAACCAAGCCAGCACCAATTTGGCTCGCTAGCCTGATTCGCTGTGCTTCGCCACCTGACAATGTGTCGGCGCTGCGATTTAATGAAAGATAGTTTAGGCCCACATCGACTAAAAAGTTAAAGCGCTGGCGAATCTCTTTAATAATTTTATCAGCGATTTCACCCTGACGGCCGGGCAGGTTGAGCGCTTCAAAATAGTCGCAACATTCACCCACAGGCATGCTGACAATGTCTTCAAGACGGCGATTGTCGATAAATACATTGCGTGCTGATTTACGCAGGCGGGTGCCAGAACATTCTGGGCAGTCTGAGGTAGTCATAAATTTGTTGAGTTCTTCGCGCACCGAATTTGACTCGGTCTCGCGATAGCGACGCTCCATATTGTGGATTACGCCCTCAAACTTATGTTGGCGACGGAATACCGATCCGCGGTCATTGACATAATTAAAGGTGATTTCTTCGTCATCGCTACCGAAGAGTATTTTTTGCTGGTGGATTGTAGAGAGTTTTTCCCATGGCTGATCAATATCAAAATCATAGTGTTCAGCAAGACTGGTTAGCATATTGTAGTAGAACAGAGTACGTCGATCCCAGCCGCGAATAGCACCCTCAGAAATTGAGACTTCTGGATGCTGAATCACCCGATCAATATCGAAGAACTGATGCACGCCCAGGCCATCACAGGTGGGGCAGGCGCCGGCCGGATTGTTAAAAGAGAATAGTCGCGGCTCTAATTCATTGATGCTGTAGTTACAGACTGGACAGGCAAATTTTGCTGAGAAAATGCGATCTGGCTTGTCCTCATCCATATAGCTAATTGCCACCAGACCTTCGGCCAGTGTCAGAGCAGTTTCAAAGGACTCAGCAAGACGCAGACCAATATCCTCTTTGACTTTAAAGCGGTCAACTACGATATCAATACTGTGCTTTTTCTTTTTATCCAACGCTGGAGCTTCATCGACATCGCAGACTAAGCCATCAATTCTGGCGCGGATAAACCCTTGCCGGCGCATGCTTTCAAATAGATGTAGATGTTCGCCTTTGCGGTCTTTGACTACTGGTGCCAGCAGCATCAATTTGGTCCCTTCAGGCATTGCCATTACCTGGTCAACCATTTGGCTCACCGTCTGGGCATTGAGAGGCTCACCATGTTCGGGACAGCGCGGTTCACCAGCGCGGGCAAATAGCAGGCGCAGGTAATCATAAATTTCGGTAATGGTACCCACAGTCGAGCGCGGGTTGTGCGAGGTAGACTTTTGCTCAATTGAAATGGCGGGGGACAGGCCTTCGACATGATCTACATCGGGCTTTTCCATCATAGATAGAAATTGGCGGGCATAGGTCGACAGAGACTCGACGTAGCGCCGCTGGCCCTCAGCGTACAATGTGTCAAATGCCAGCGATGACTTGCCTGAACCGGACAGACCAGTAATCACAATTAACTTATCACGAGGAATATCGAGATCAATATTTTTGAGGTTGTGGGTTCTAGCGCCGCGTACCTGGATGGTATCCATGAATGTTTTTTTCTACTTTAGTTAAACGACCGATTATAGGGCGCGGATTGCCCATTGGGCAAAGTGAATTTTGGTATATTTATTAATACGACGGCCGCTTGAGGTCAGACCGCAATGCTAAGCCATAACAGGGTAAAAAATACTGTTGCCACAGTAGTCGGCAATCTACTGCGCTGTTAAGATGTAGGCTTCTGATCTTAACTCGAAATTGATACTGCCTTGACCAAATCTACTGCATCCAATGGTTTTTCTGCACTTGAAAAACGCGCTACTTTCTCACTTGCCAGCCTCTACGGATTCCGCATGCTTGGTTTGTTTATGGTGCTGCCGGTGCTGGCGCTGTATCAAGAAAACTATGCCGATGCGACACCATTTTTACTGGGGTTAACACTTGGAGTCTACGGCCTGACCCAGGCCATACTGCAGATTCCATTGGGGCTGCTGTCCGATAAAATTGGCCGCGCGCCAGTCATTATTGGCGGTCTACTAATATTTGTGTTGGGCAGTGTAGTGGCGGCCATGGCTGACACAATGCAGGGACTTATTTTGGGTCGTGCCCTTCAGGGTATGGGTGCTATTGCCAGTACGCTGATGGCCATGGTGACGGACCTCACCTCAGAACAAAATCGCACCAAAGCTATGGCCTCCATCGGTGCCAGTATTGGCCTATCGTTTATATTGGCGATGATTGCCGGACCATTAATCGCCTCTGCCATGGGACTGTCAGGCGTGTTTTGGGTGACGGCTTTACTGGGCTGTATTGGTGTTTTTGTATTTGTGCTGTTGGTTCCGCGCGTTGTCTCTGCGCAGAAAAATCGCGAGGCATTGGCTGATCTGAATCAGATTGGTGGATTGCTAAAGCAGCCGACATTGCTGCGTTTAAATCTGGGCATTTTTGCTTTACATCTGGCTTTGATGGCGGCTTTTGTGGTGATTCCTACAATGCTTTCCAGCCAGCTGGGGGTTAGTGGCGATGATCTGTGGTGGGTGTATCTGGCGCTTTTGGGTGGTGGTTTTATCGCTATGCTGCCGGTCATGATTCTGGGTGAAAAGTATCAGCGTCAAAAACTAGCCTTTGTGTCGGCCATTGCCTGTATGACAGTGGCCATGTTGGTGCTTGGGCGAGAGCAGGGAGCAATATTAACGCTGGCCATGCTGTTGCTGTTCTTTGCCGCCTTTAATCTGCTCGAGGCCACCTTGCCTTCATGGCTGAGCAAAGTCTGTCCCGCAGGTAGTCGTGGCACCGCCATGGGTATTTACTCTACCAGTCAATTTATGGGTGCCTTTGTCGGCGGCATATTGGGTGGCTGGAGCCTGCAACAGTTTGGCAGCACTGGTGTCTTTTTACTGGTGGCAGTGGTGTTAGCCATTTGGTGGTTTTTGTCCCTGAGCTTAAAGTCACCGCGGCCATTGCAAACACTGGTCCTCGAAGTCGGTGAGATGGAGCACAGGGATTTTGTAAAAATAATTTCAAATATTGTCGGCGTAGAAGATATACTCGTCGTCGAAGGTGAGTCGCTCGCCTATGCCAAGGTCGATAAAAAGACTGTGGATATGACGAGTATTAAACCGTACCTAAACCGTAATTAAATCAGCACAGAACAGGGGAACAAAATGGCACGCGGAGTCAACAAAGTTATCATTGTGGGTAACTGTGGTCAGGATCCAGAAACTCGCTTTATGCCTTCAGGCGGCGCTGTAACTAATCTGAGTATTGCCACATCTGAATCATGGAAAGATAAGAATACCGGTGACCAACAGGAACGCACTGAATGGCATCGTGTGGTATTTTTTAACCGTCTGGCAGAGATTGCCGGTGAGTACGTCAAGAAAGGCTCCAAACTCTATGTCGAGGGTTCATTGCGCACACGCAAGTGGCAGGGCCAGGATGGCCAGGATCGTTACACCACAGAAATCGTTGCCAGCGAAATGCAAATGCTAGATAGCCGCGGCGGCCAGCAGGGCGGTGGTGATTACCAGCAATCATCCAATCAGCAGTACGGCCAGCAAAGTGCACCTCAACAGAATACTCCCTCACAGCAGGCACCCAGTGCTCCGCAGCAGGGCCATAGCGCACCTCAGCAACCCCCTCAGGGTATGGATACCTTTGACGATGATATTCCATTTTAGAACTCTGGGTTTCGGTGACTAATACAATAATTAAATGGTGATAGTTTTATGACAATTCAAGTTGGCGATAAAATTCCTGAGGGAATGTTGACAGTGATGGGCGCTGAGGGTCCTACGGGCATCAGTACAGCGGATATTTTCAATGGCAAAAAAGTAGTTCTGTTTGCGGTTCCTGGTGCATTTACACCGACTTGCTCTATGGCGCATCTGCCGGGCTTTGTTGTGCATGTTGACGAGCTTAAAGCTAAGGGCGTAGATACAGTTGCCTGCATGTCAGTCAACGATGTATTTGTGATGGATGCCTGGGGCAAATCTGCCAATGCTGAGCATCTTATGATGCTGGCCGATGGCAATGCGACTTTCACTCAGGATCTGGGTCTGGTCCTTGATGGTTCAGGCTTTGGTATGGGTACCCGCAGTCTGCGGTTTGCGATGATTGTTGAAGATGGCGTGGTGACCTTGCTGAACGTTGATGCGGCTACTCTCGATGGCTCAAGTGCAGAGGCAATTTTAGCTGCGCTATAATGGCTATCGTTAAAATAAAAAAGGCGGCCAGTGGCCGCCTTTTTTATACTTGACAATTTTTAGCCAGTATAACGTTCCATAACCAATGTCGCGTTAGTGCCGCCAAAGCCAAAGCTATTAGACATAATGCGATTGAGCTGCTTCTCTCTAGTTTGCAATAGAATCGGCAGACCCAGCGCATGGTCGTCCAGCGTATCTATATTGGCCGATGCAGCGACAAAGTTATTCTCCATCATGAGCATGCAGTAAATTGCTTCATGAACACCTGCAGCCCCCAAGCTGTGACCGGACAGCGACTTAGTAGAGCTAATATCTGGGCAGTTATCAGTAAAGGTATTGCGGATGGCACCCAGTTCTGCAATATCACCTACCGGCGTACTGGTGCCATGAGTATTGATATAGTCGATTGGACCAGAGGCAGTCGCCATGGCCATTTGCATGCAGCGCTCAGCGCCTTCACCAGAGGGAGATACCATATCGGCACCGTCTGAGGTGGCACCATAGCCGGTAACTTCACAGATAATATTGGCACCGCGAGCCAGGGCGTGTTCGAGCTCTTCGACGATCACTGTCCCAGCACCCAAGCCGGGCGCAAAGCCATCGCGTTCGGCGTCATAGGCGCGTGACGAAATTTCTGGGGTGTCGTTATATTTGCTAGTCAATGCGCCCATGGCATCAAACATACCGGCCATAGACCAATGCATATCTTCAGAACCACCGGCAAGCAGCACATCCTGTTTACCGAGTTGGATCAATTCAACGGCATGGCCAATACAGTGAGCACTGGTAGCACAGGCAGAGGCGATAGAATAGTTGACGCCCTTAATCTTGAACGGGGTGGCAACACAGGCAGAGACTGTGCTGGCCATAATTTGGGTAACACGATAGGGGCCAGCACGCTTGATACCGCGTTCACGCATCACATCGATAGATTCGGTAAACATCTCGCCAGATACACCACCAGAACCCATTACTAGGCCTGTGCGCGGGTTAGAAACCATCTCTGGTGTCAATCCTGCGTCGGCAATAGCGCGGTCGGTGGCTATATAGGCGTAAGAGGCTGAAGGACCCATAAAACGCAGAACTTTACGGTCGATATGATCTCTAGGGTCTATGTCAAGGACCCCGCCGACGTTACATCGTAGGCCCATTTCAGCGAAATCTTCGCGACGACGAATGCCCGAAATACCTTCTCTCAGGGAGTGGGTGACAGACTGTCTATCATTGCCGAGACAGGAAACAACACCAAGGCCCGTAATTACTGCACGTTTCATCGGTAATCCTCTTGAATTCGATGGGAGTTTAAATGGTGGGATTTAAAAGTTGTCTGTACTTTCAAACAGGCCCACTTTTAAGTCGGTCGCCGAATAGATTTCGCGCCCATCCACCTCTACCGTGCCATCCGCAATGCCCATAACAAGTTTGCGTTGAATAAGACGGGTAAAGTCGATTTTATAAGTGACCTTTTTGGCGGTTGGTAGAATCTGGCCAAAGAACTTCACGTTGCCGGCACCCAGTGCACGACCACGGCCCTTGTTGCCGTTCCAAACGAGGAAGAAGCCAACGAGCTGCCAGAGCGCATCTAGTCCAAGGCAACCGGGCATCACAGGATCGCCTTCAAAGTGACAATCAAAGAACCACAGGTCCGGAGTGATATCTATTTCAGCAATAATCTGGCCTAGGCCGTGTTTGCCGCCGTTATTGTTGATTTCAACAATACGGTCAATCATTAACATATTTGGGGCGGGTAGTTTGGCGTTGCCTTCGCCAAATAGTTCGCCGCGACTACAGCCTAAAATTTCTTCTTTATTGTAGGAGGATTTGGGCTTAAAAGTCATAGGTTCCTTTGAGGTTTAGTCTGAGGGGCGCATCGTACCCAGTAATCGCTTGGTCATCAACTATTTAACCCGAGTAAAGTAGGCCAAAAACCTCTTAAACAATGGTAATTGTTAGGTTCAAAAGATATTTTAAGTTGACAGTTCGTCGGTGTCTCCCTAGCATTCTGCCCTCATAACAACTGTCCGTCAGGAATAGATGCTGCCTTTTCATAGCGCCGTTGAAGAAGAATTCTCTGCAGTCAATAAAATGATTGTCAGCCAGCTCCAATCCGATGTCGGGCTGGTGGAGAATATCGGCCATTATATTGTTGACTCTGGAGGTAAGCGGCTGCGTCCTGTCGTCGTGTTGCTCAGTGCGCTGGCCAATGATTACAAGGGCTCTGCGCATATTCAAATGGCAGCGGTTATCGAATTTATCCATACAGCGACGCTATTGCATGATGATGTGGTCGATGTATCGTCTCTGCGCCGCGGCCGCGAGACTGCCAATGCCCAGTGGGGCAACGCGCCCAGTGTATTGGTGGGTGATTTTCTGTATTCCCGTGCCTTTCAGATGCTCGTCACCATTGCTGACATGCCGATCATGGGTGTCATGGCAGATGCGACCAATGTGATTTCTGAGGGTGAAGTGCAGCAAATGGCCAATGCCGGCAATGCGGATATAAGCGAAGAGGTTTATTTTCAGGTTATCTACCGCAAAACGGCAAAATTATTTGAGGCCGCAGCGCAGTCGGGCGCGATACTGGCCGATAAGGCACAGGCAGCGATGGCAGATTACGGCCGCCATCTGGGAATGGCCTTTCAAATTGTTGATGATGTACTGGACTATCAGGGTGATGTCGAAATCATCGGCAAAAATATTGGAGATGATTTAGCTGAGGGCAAAATGACATTGCCACTGATCTTTGCCAGAGATAAGGTTACGGCGGATCAGCGGGCGTTAATTTGCAGCGCAGTGGAAAATAAGACCGCGCAAGACTTCCCTGCTATTCTCGAAGCAGTACAGAGCTGTGGTGGTATTGCCTACAGTTTGGAGCGTGCGCAGTTGGAGGCCGACCTTGCCAAGCAGGCGCTACAGGTTCTGCCCGATAGTCAATTTAAATCTGTGATGAGTGAATTAGCTAATTTTTCCGTTGCTCGTTCAATCTAAATCTTATACTTGGTCTGTTCGTGACCTCTCGGCTAACGAACCCGCAGTCGTAAAATAGTCGCTATTAGTATAGTTTGTTTAAAATCTGCGGATTAGTTTGGTAGTATAAACGCCTAACTCCACCTACCTAAATTCTACAAAAATTAAGGAGAATTGAGTGATAATCGGAATTCCTTCGGAAATTAAAACCGGTGAACAACGAGTCGCCATGTCCCCTGCTAATGTTCAGTCTCTGACCGACAAAAGCGTTAAAGTACTTTTACAAGCGAATGCCGGAAGTGCGGCGGGTTATCCAGATGCTGAATATACGGCTGCTGGTGCCACCATTACCGCAAACCGAGCAGAAATATTTGCCAGTGCAGATATTATTTTGCAGGTCCAATCTTTTGGTTCCAACAATGAAAACTCTGATGCTGATTTGGCTAGCCTGAGAAAAGGCCAGTTGGTGATCGGCATGATGGATCCACTGGCCTCACCTCAGGCCGCCCAAGCAGTTGCAGAAAAAGGCGCCAGTGCTATTGCACTGGAGCTAGTGCCCCGCATCAGTCGTGCCCAGAGCATGGATGTACTCTCTTCCATGGCTACGCTGGCTGGTTATAAAGCCGTATTATTGGGCGCGTCTGCCGCGCCGCGCATCTTCCCTATGCTGATGACTGCTGCTGGCACCTTACAGCCAGCGCGGGTATTGATTATGGGAGTGGGCGTCGCGGGCTTGCAGGCCTGTGCTACAGCCAAGCGGCTCGGCGCGGTGGTTGAAGCCTACGATGTGCGACCCGCAGCCCGCGAGCAGATACTCTCTGTCGGTGCTAAGCCTGTGGAGCTCGACCTGGATACAGGCGAATCTGAAGGTGCAGGAGGCTACGCCAAAGAGCAGGGCGAAGATTTCTTGCGGCGTCAGCGCGAGTTGATGACTGAAGTTGTCGCTCAGCAGGATATTATTATTACTACAGCTGCAATCCCCGGCGCTAAGTCCCCGATTCTGGTGACCGAAGATATGGTTAAAGCCATGAAACCCGGTGCGGTAATCGTGGATCTGGCCGCGGAGCGGGGTGGTAACTGTGATTTGACCGAGCAGGGTCAGACAGTGGTAGCCCATGATGTGACCATTTTGGGGCCAGAAAATATACCCTCAGACCTAGCCTTTCACGCCAGTCAGATGTATGGCAAAAATATGCAGACATTACTTGAGTTAATTCTTGATGATGAGGGTAACCTCAGCCTCGACTTTAATGATGAAATTGTCGCCGGCACCGTCGTTGCCCATCAGGGTGAGGTGCCACACGCACATATGCGCAAACTACTCAATCTGCCAGAACTACAGTCGGAAGGGGCATAAAACATGGAAATCCTGATTCTTTTATTAGCACTATTTGTGCTGTCGTTATTTCTCGGTGTCGAACTTATCACCAAGGTCCCACCAACTCTGCATACACCATTGATGTCTGGTACCAATGCGGTTTCCGGCATCACGCTGGTTGGCGCACTGTTAGCGGCGGGTGGCGACGGTTCGCCAATGCTGGTCAATGTACTGGGCTTTATTGCAGTTACACTGGCTACAATTAACGTCGTTGGTGGCTATCTTGTAACTAATCGCATGCTTGCCATGTTTAAGAGGAAGTAAGCGATGAATCCTAATCTTATTAATTTTATTTACCTCGTCGCTGGCGTGCTGTTTATTCTTGGTATCAAAGGCTTAACCAAACCAAAAACGGCAGTGCGCGGCAATATGCTCTCTGCTTTGGGTATGCTTCTGGCGGTAGCAGTTACACTGCTCACCATCAACGAAGTCGACTATCGCTATATTGTTGCTGGTGTAGTCGTTGGCTCGTTGGTGGGTAGCATAATGGCGCTGCGTATCCAAATGACTTCCATGCCACAGATGGTTGCATTGCTCAATGGCTTTGGTGGTGGTGCGTCGCTGACCATTGCGCTGGCCGAGTACTTCAGCACGCTGGGCGCGGCACCCACTTCAATGGCGGATATTTTGGTGCCAGTGGTTGCCGACAGCAGTGCCTTCGGTGTTGGTACAGAGGGAACTTTTGCACTGATTGCTATTGGTCTCACGGTAATGATTGGTGCGCTCACATTGACCGGTAGTTTTATTGCTTTTGCCAAGCTTCAAGAGCTGATGAAGAAAAGCTATGGCTTACCAGGTGGCCCTGTTGGCAATGCTATTTTAGTTCTAGGTGCACTGACTGCAGTGGTTTATCTGGTCCTCAATCCGGGCAATATGGGCGCTATGCTGGCTATTGTAGGATTGGCACTATTGCTTGGGCTGTTCTTGGTGATGCCGATTGGCGGCGCCGATATGCCAGTGGTGATTGCGCTTTTAAATTCCTACTCAGGGATTGCCGCTGCATTAGCCGGATTTATTTTGGGCAATACCGTACTGATTATTGCTGGCTCACTGGTAGGTACCTCGGGTCTAATTCTTACGCAGATTATGTGCGTGGCCATGAACCGTTCTCTAGCCAATGTGCTATTTGGCAAAATGGCCGCCAGTGGTGAAACCATTGATGCCGATGAAGTCTATGCTGGCAAGGTAAAGAGTGCACAGCCAGATGAAGTGGCTCTCATGCTAGAGATCGCCCAGCGAGTTGTTATTGTGCCCGGCTATGGTATGGCTATGGCTCAGGCTCAGCATGCGGTGCGAGAACTTGCAGACGCAATGGAAGCCAAAGGTGTGGAAGTGGAATACGGTATTCACCCAGTGGCTGGCCGTATGCCCGGGCATATGAATGTTCTGCTCGCCGAAGCCGAGGTTCCCTATGACAAGCTGGTAGAGATGGACAGAATCAACCCGACATTTGAAGATACAGATGTGGTTATTATCATTGGCGCCAATGATGTGACCAACCCAATGGCCCGCGAGTCTGAGGGTAGCCCTATTTACGGTATGCCAATTCTCAATGTTGATAAAGCCAAAAACGTGATCGTGATAAAACGTTCATTAAGTCCAGGCTTTGCTGGATTACCCAATCCACTATTTGCCATGGATCACACCCTAATGGTCTATGGGGATGGCAAAAAAGCCGTAGTAGAGATGACCACGGCCCTTAATCAAGCGTAGTAATAAAAAACGCCGATAAATCTAAAGCCCTGCCATTTGGTGGGGCTTTTTTGTTTGTTATGCCCGGTCATCCCAGCGAAGGCTGGGGAACCCTAAGAACATATCTTGATCTACACCAACGCTTTAACCCCAAGCATTGAAAACCGTCTCAGTAGGCCCCAACTAATATAACAGGCAAGAACAAATAAGTTAGAGAGTAACCATGCGCATAGATAAACTAACCAATCAGCTGCAAACCGCACTGGTGGACGCCCAGTCAATTGCTGTGGGTAATGACCACTCGGCTATTGAACCGGTCCATCTGTTGTTAGCATTATTAAACCAGCAGGGCGGCAGTATTCGGCCCATTCTTAACCGCGCCGGTTTTGATGTGATTGGCCTGCAGAAAATGCTTAATAATCAACTTGATCAAGTCGCTAAGGTCAGTGCACCCACAGGCGAAGCAAACCTTTCACAGGATCTTGGTCGTCTAATGAATATGGCCGATCGGGCTGCTCAGCAAAAAGGCGATGAGTATATTTCCAGTGAAATACTGCTGCTGGCAGCATTGGAAGATAAGGGCATAACCGGTAAAACTCTGTCTAAATTTGGTGATACAGGCAAAGCAAAAACCGCCATCGAATCGGTTCGTGGTGGCGATAATGTCAATGACCCAGATGCAGAGAGTCAGCGTGAGGCTCTAGATAAATACACCATAGATCTGACTGAGCGTGCCAAGGCTGGCAAGCTTGATCCGGTGATTGGCCGTGACGATGAGATTCGTCGCACCATTCAGGTATTGCAGCGCCGCACCAAAAACAACCCCGTCCTTATCGGCGAACCCGGTGTGGGTAAAACAGCCATAGTCGAAGGACTAGCTCAACGCATTATTAATGGCGAAGTACCTGAAGGATTAAAAAACAAACGAGTTCTGACATTAGACTTAGGTGCATTGTTGGCCGGTGCAAAATTCCGCGGCGATTTTGAAGAGCGATTAAAAGCAGTACTTAAAGATTTGGCCAAACAGGAAGGGCAGATTATTTTATTTATTGATGAAATTCATACCATGGTCGGTGCTGGTAAAGCCGAGGGTGCAATGGATGCAGGCAATATGCTGAAGCCAGCACTGGCCCGCGGTGAACTCCACTGTGTGGGTGCCACCACCCTAGATGAATATCGCAAGTTTATTGAAAAAGATGCTGCACTTGAGCGACGCTTCCAAAAAGTGCTGGTCGAAGAGCCCAATGAAGAAGATACCGTGGCCATACTGCGCGGTCTTAAGGAGCGCTATGAGGTGCATCATGGTGTCGAGATTACAGACAGCGCCATTGTGGCCGCAGCAAAACTCTCTCAGCGCTATATCACTGATCGCCAGTTGCCGGATAAAGCCATTGATCTCATTGACGAGGCCGGCAGTCGTATACGTATGGAAATTGACTCTAAGCCAGAGGAGATGGATCGCTTAGAGCGACGTCTTATTCAGCTTAAGATCGAACGAGAGGCGGTAAAAAAAGATAAAGACGCCGCCGCGCGGAAACGCCAACAAAAACTCGAAAACGATATTGCCGAACTGAGTAAAGAATACGCCGACCTAGAAGAAATTTGGAAAGCCGAAAAGGCGTCTATGCAAGGCTCTACCCATATTAAATCTGAATTAGAACAGGCCAAAGTCAATTTGGAAGCCGCTCATCGCTCTGGTGATTTAGAAAAAATGGCGCAGATCCAATACAGTATTATTCCCGAATTAGAAAAGCAGCTCAGTTGCGCTAGTAGCGAGGCGCAGGCTGAGAAGCGCCTACTGAGAAACAAGGTTACCGAAGAGGAGATAGCTGAAGTCGTTGCCAAGTGGACCGGAATACCAGTGTCTAAAATGCTTGAAGGTGAGCGTGACAAATTACTGCGTATGGAAGATTCATTGCACAAACGGGTTATGGGTCAGAGCGAGGCGGTGGTTGCAGTGTCCAATGCGGTGCGTCGTTCCCGCGCCGGTTTGGCCGACCCTAATCGACCCAATGGATCATTTTTATTCTTGGGACCAACTGGCGTGGGTAAAACTGAGCTCTGTAAGTCGCTGGCTGAGTTTCTATTTGATAGCGAAGATGCAATGGTTCGCATTGATATGTCAGAGTTTATGGAAAAACACTCTGTAGCAAGGCTAATAGGTGCACCTCCAGGCTATGTAGGTTATGAGGAGGGCGGCTATCTCACCGAGGCTGTCCGTCGTCGTCCCTACTCAGTGCTGCTGTTAGATGAGGTCGAAAAAGCGCATGCCGATGTGTTTAATATTTTACTTCAGGTGTTGGATGATGGTCGTTTAACTGATGGTCAGGGCCGCACTGTAGATTTTAAAAATACAGTAATCGTGATGACCTCTAATTTGGGATCGGATGTTATTCAGCTGCTCGCGGGTGAGGAGAACTACGATATTATGAAGTCGGCGGTTATGGATGTGGTGAGTGGGCATTTCCGTCCCGAGTTTATTAACCGTGTTGATGAGTCAGTAGTATTTCATCCACTGGCTAAGGATGAGTTGCGCGGTATCGCGTCTGTGCAGATTGAATTGTTAAACAGGCGATTGGGTGAGCATGATCTAAAACTACAGTTGAATGACGGGGTGTTGGATAAGCTTCTCGAAGCAGGTTTTGACCCTGTCTATGGTGCAAGACCCTTAAAGCGGGTGATTCAGCAGCTGATTGAAAACCCCCTAGCCGAAAGTATTTTGGCGGGCCACTTTGTGGCTGGGGCCGAAATAACTGGTAGCCTCAAAGAGGGTAAGGTGGTGTTTTCTTAATCGAAAAATCAGTCATCCTAGTGCTTTTTATGCTGTTAGGGTGAGGCCTTTTCCACTGTTATGTTGAGCGTAGCGAAACGCCTTGAGATCCTTCACTTCGTTCAGGATGACAGTGCGGATGGTTCAGGATGAGAGGATAGTGTATGTGGATCTGACGTGAGCTTACAAATATCCAACCAGCGGGTCACCGCCTGAATAACTTGTTAGGCTTGCCAGTGAGTCTATAAACAAATAAAACAATTCTGCCTGAGACGATACATCCAGCTTGGCATAACTGTTTTTGCGATGTAGTTTTACCGTCTCTGGTGAAATACCCAGCCGCTCGGCAATCGACTTGGTTGAGTGGCCATGCAAAAAAAGTTGCACTACCTGAGACTCTCGACCGGTTAAATAAGCGGTACCAAAATGCTTTAGTGCGCTGTCCAGTTGTTTTGGTAGGTGGTTTTCTTGGCTGGTACTGTTTGGTGCTTGGCCAATCCACTGCTGTTTGCAGATAGCCTCAACAACGTCATTGATATCATTGAGTATGCTGATCTGGGTGCGATTAAAACGCTGGGTCAAGGACATACGGCTTAATGAAATATTAAGAAACTCTGTCGGTGATAGATGGATAATATAGCCGACTTCATCGTTGATGTCGGTGTATTTAAAATAGTTACGATAATATTCAGTCTTCTCAAAACCCTCAGGTGCTAAATCGGACAGGCGATGAAAGCCTGATGTCTTCTGATCAACTGCGGCGCGATAGAATGGGTCTAGTACAAAGGCACCGTTGATAAAGCGGTCAATTTGCGTGGCGCGTTCCTGAGGTGGAATATCGTTGTAGTAAAATACCGGAGTTACATTAATGCGGTAATGGAAAATTACCGCATCGTCAAAAGGCACCAGACTTTTTAGCATGCTCACTAGCAGTGAGGGCAGGCGATCACTGCCGATTTCAGGCATGATCGCTGCTAGGTTCTGGCTAAAGTCTAAAAGATGACTGCTCATCTAAAGTGCCCTTTGATTTATGCTTGAAACTGCTCGGGATTCATGAACATCAGGCGTACTACTAAGCAATCATCAAATGGCTCGACAGACATCATCAGCACATTGATATTTTCACCAATCTGAACACCGCTGGGTAGATTGAATAACAGACCGCCATTTGCTTCATTGGTTAAAGTGCGCAGCTCTTTAAGCTCTTTGTCTTTGCGTACCTCAGTCTCAAATTTTTGTAATAGAGACTTAAGTGAGAGCTCAAAGTTTGGGTAGTTAAACTGACCGCGATATTCACTGCGTTCCAATTCCAACTTAATGGGAATTATGGCTCCACTTTTTTCTGCTTTAAGCTCTCCAGCGCGAACTCGAGCACCTGTTTTGAGTTCCTTAAACAGTTTCTTCGCCTCTTCTGGTTTCTGCTGGATAAATCCAGCGGCCAGCAGATTGGAGCCTAAATTAAATAATTTACGAGAGTCGATATTAATTGTTTGTTGTTCAGTCATTGCTTTTCACATAAGTCAGAATAAAAAACTGACTCTACCCGAAACCTCCAGTAAATGTAATAGCTCTAGGCTGTTTTGTTAATCGGATTAGTCGGTTATAGCCATACCGGGGTCGTTTTTAACAGGGTTGCCAGCTGTGCGAGTTCACTACTATGCAGGCCTCGATTGACAGCCTAGTTTTTACTGCTTTTTAGGGACCTTAATTAGCCGCAGAAACGGAAATTTAGGTGTATAGTTTTTGTTTAGGCTCTGTCGTTAACTAAACGTGATATGAGGCATCAGAATCAGCCATGGCTATAAGCGCATTCGATTTATTCAAGGTGGGTATCGGACCATCCAGTTCCCATACTGTGGGACCAATGCTGGCTGCAAATCAATTTGCCGGTGCGTTGCAGTCTTCGGGCCTATTGCCTCGGGTGAGTCGTATCCAAGCTGAGATGTTTGGTTCGCTGGGGGCCACAGGTAAAGGTCATGGCACGCCCAAGGCGGTGTTATTGGGGCTGGAAGGGGAGTTGCCCGAGTCGGTCGATGTGCCTTCGATAGCCAGTCGCGTTAAAGCCATACGTGACAACCATCGTTTGGCACTCTGCGGAAGTCACAGTATCGATTATAATCATGAGGCGGATTTCTTTTTGCACCGTCGCAAAGTATTGCCTTTTCATTCCAATGGCATGGTTTTTACAGCGTTTGATAGTCTTGGACATGAACTTAATAAGCGAACCTTTTATTCGGTGGGTGGCGGCTTTGTAGTCGATGAGTCGGCCGCGGATGCTGACTGCATTATTGAAGATAGTCGTGTTACGGCCTATCCCTTTGAGTCTGCAGCTGAGTTATTGGCTCTGTGTGAGCAACACAGCCTGAGTATTTCTGACCTGATGCTGGAAAATGAAAAGGCTTGGCGCCCAGAGCAGGAGACCCGCGATGGTTTATTGAATCTTTGGGATGTGATGCAGAACTGCGTGACCAACGGTATTAGCAAGGGCGGTACCTTACCCGGTGGGCTCAATGTGCCGCGTCGTGCTCGAGAGTTGCACCAGCAATTGTTGAGCAGGCCGGAAGCGTCGCTGTCAGACCCGCTCTCTGTATTGGATTGGGTCACCCTCTATGCCTTAGCGGTCAATGAAGAAAATGCTGCGGGTGGCAGGATTGTTACGGCGCCTACCAACGGTGCGGCCGGTATTATTCCGGCTGTGATGCATTACTTTATGCGTTTTGTACCAAAGGCCTCTGATGAGGCTGTGGTCCGATTTTTATTAACAGCATCGGCGATTGGCATCCTGTATAAAAAGAATGCTTCTATCAGCGGTGCTGAAGTCGGTTGTCAGGGTGAGGTGGGGTCAGCCTGCTCCATGGCGGCTGGGGCATTGGCGGAAGCATTGGGTGGTACACCGGCGCAGGTCGAGAATGCTGCCGAAATTGGTATGGAGCACAATCTGGGGCTAACCTGCGATCCTATAGGTGGGCTGGTGCAGGTGCCCTGTATTGAGCGCAATGCTATGGGGGCAGTCAAAGCCATCCATGCCGCGCGAATGGCCATGCGCGGTGATGGTTCTCACTTTGTATCGCTGGATAAGGTGATTCAAACTATGCGTAAGACCGGCGAGGATATGCACAGGCACTACAAAGAAACATCTCGTGGTGGTCTGGCAACCCATGTGCTAGAAGTGCCGGTCAATATTATTGAGTGCTAATCAATCAACCCGTACTTTTCGCCTAGTATCTGAATAATCTCAGCTTTCGGATTATCAGACATCACCAGTGGTTCGCCAGTAATCTTTTCAGCAAGGCTTACATAAGTATTGGACACTTCCATAATAACGGCCTCTGGCAGGGCATTATCTGCGGCCAGTGCCAGGCGCTCCTGCATACGGTTTTTATCCAGCAAAATATCCGGATCGGGAAAATGGTTGAGCAGCAGCTGACGGAAACCCTCTTTTGAGTTTTCTACAACCTTACCCTCTCGGTAAGATGGCCCATCCCAGATTCGCGATGAATCCGGGGTGCCGACTTCATCCATATAGATCAGTTTTTCGTTGCCAGCTTTGTCAGTCACATAACCAAACTCAAACTTGGTATCAATAAATATCTGATCGAGTTTTGCCAGTTCGCTGCTAATCACGTCAAAGCCCTCGCTGAGCAGTTTTTCATAGATATCGATATCGGCGAGAGATTTAAACTGAAAGCTCTGATAGTTATTTTCGATATCCGTGCGTGACACGTTGACATCATCAACTTCGGGCACACCAGGAATATCCTTAAGGATACCTTTAGTAGAAGGCGTGATAAGCAGCTCGGGAAGCGATTGATCTTTTTGCAGACCATCGGGCAAGCTAATGCCGCAGAAATCACGCTCGCCCTTGGCATAGGAACGCCACATAGAACCAGTAATGTACTGGCGACAAATAGCTTCAATCATTACCGGTTGGGCTTTTTGTACAATCCATACCAGAGGGTGGGGCACGTCCAGAATATGACTGTCAGCCAGACCCTGTTCACGAAACATCTTGAACCATTGATTAGAAATCGCGTTTAACGCTGCCCCTTTACCCGGCACACCCTGAATGCCCCCTTCACCATGCCAGATACATTCAAAGGCAGAGATACGGTCGCTAATGACCATAATCGCCAGCGGCGAATCAGGTGCTACATCATAGTTGTTCTCAGCGATCAGACGGCGGCTGTCGGCCTCTGTTAGCCAGTACACTGAGCGAACTTTACCGTTGTGTACGGGCTCATCAGTGCGAATGGGAAGATCGTTATTTACGGCCAATACTTTATCAGCAAGACTCATATTTGGGTGCCTTGGTTTGTTGATTTAAAAGGAGTCAATCTTGAGTTGTGAATGGTACCAACTCGCATTCCATGGAGCAAAGAAAAACTTATGGCCCCATCGAGTTTATTTTCCGTACACTGTAGTAGATGATGGTGATAAACAGCTAACTGGGATTGAGCATGGCAACTATTTTAGTGACTGGCGGCAGTGGGTTTATTGGGCGGCACTTTTGTTGTCGTGCCCTAGAACAAGGCTGGCGGGTGATTGTGTTGACGCGTCATTCAAAGGCTGCAGCTAAAAGGCTGCCCTCACGGGTTGAGTTGATAGAGAAACTGTCAGATCTGGATGAGAATCTTCGCATAGGGGTTGTCGTTAACTTGGCAGGCCAGCCTCTGGCTGAGGGGCGTTGGACTGAGGCGCGCAAACGTCGCTTTATAGAGAGTCGAGTTAACAGCACCCAGCAGCTATTTGACTTTTTTAGCGCCCGAGAATTAAAGCCCAAGGTGGTCATAAGCGGCTCGGCCATTGGCTACTACGGACCGGGAGAGCTGCCTGTCGATGAGACAGCGGCGGGTTCCGATAGTTTTTCTCATGATCTATGCCGACAATGGGAAGCTAGCGCAGCGCAGTTTGAATCGTTGAATTGCAGAGTTTGTTATGTGCGTACAGGCATAGTGTTAGGTGATGAGGGCGCGCTGGCAAAAATGTTACCTGCCTTTAAGCTTGCCTTGGGTGGGCCAATGGGCACTGGAAAGCAGTGGATGTCGTGGATACATATTGAGGACATGGTCAGCCTGATAGTTCACTGCATTAATTGCGAGGGGTTGGTTGGTGCGGTTAATGCCACAGCACCAAACCCAGTAACCAATCAGCAGTTTAGTAAAACATTGGGTGCCGTACTCAGGCGCCCGGCAATTCTGCCTATGCCTGCGCCGGTGGTTAAATTATTGTTCGGTGAAATGGGCGAGGAGCTTTTATTAAAGGGTCAATCTGTTTTACCTAAAAAACTTAAAGACAGTGGGTTTGAGTTTAAATATCCTAATTTGCACAGCTCCCTAAGCCAAATATTGGACTGATTTAGCCTAAAAATAGTGGGGACATTTACGCAAGTACGTATAATTACAATCTTCAATATTCGTCAATAAATAACAGGAATTTGAAAATGAACAGTACATTTGCCGGTAAAACAGTGATTATCACAGGCGCTTCAGCCGGAGTAGGTGCAGCCTGTGCTCGAGCTTTTGCCGCGCAAAATGCTAAATTGGTGCTTTGTGCTCGCGGGCGTGCAGGACTGGATGCCATTGCTAAAGAACTGCGCTCAACCTGCGAAGTAATAACCAGTGTTATGGATGTTGCAGATACATCTCAGTGCCTGAAGTTACTTAAAGAAGCAGAGACTAAATTTGGTGCTGTTCATGTCGTGGTAAACAACGCTGGTATGCATACCAGAGGCGACCTGGAAACTGTTGATCCCGGCGATGTTGCAGCTATGGTGGATATTAATTTGCGCGCTCCTATGGTGCTGTCTTGTGCGGCTATTCCCTTTTTGCATCGCGCCGGTTCTGGTGCCATTGTGAATATCGGTTCACTGGCTGGCCGCGCGCCATTGCAGGGTGCTGCTACCTATTCTGGCACTAAGGCGGGTCTGCGCGCCTTCAGCTATGCCTTGGCTGATGAGCTAAAAGACGCCGGCATCAACGTTGGCGTGGTTTCTCCTGGCCCGATCGACACCGGTTTTATTATGGATGAGATTGATAAGGTCGAAGACATTGTGTTCTCTCAGCCAATGAGTTCCGCAGAGCAGGTTGCAGATGCTGTGATCAGTATTGCGGCTGGTGAAGAAGTTGAAATTTCGCTGCCAGCGGCAAGTGGTAAGTTGACTACCCTAAGCTATCTCTTCCCTAACTTGCGTCGTCGTTTACGTCCCAAGCTCTATGCGCAGGGCCGTAAAAACAAAGAAAAATACCGCAATCGACAGAGTCAGGAAGAGGCGTCATAAACAGCCGATGAAATTAAACTATACCGAACAGGGAAGTGGTGCAGCAATTATTCTGATGCATGGTATGTTTGGCTCTCTCAGTAATCTGGGCAATCTGGCCAAGCTGATGGCGCAGAGCTTCCGTGTTATCAGCGTAGATTTGCGCAACCATGGCGATTCACCTCATGAGGATGATATGGATCTGGCACTGATGGCGGCAGACATTGTCGAATTAATCAGTGATCTCGATCTGTCCAGTACCATTCTTATCGGCCATTCTCTGGGTGGCAAGATCGCTATGCAAGTGGCGTTAAATAATCCTCAGCTGGTTAAGCAACTGGTGGTTGCCGATATTTCGCCTGTGGATTACCCGCAAACTAATAATGCACCTGCTCTCGATGCGCTCTCTGCACTGTCTGGATTGCAGGTGGCTAGCCGCCGTGCCGCCGATGAGATTATAAGCCAGCATGTTGCGGATCAGATGACTAGAGCGTTCCTGCTTAAAAACCTCGCCCGCAATGCAGATGGACAATTTAGTCTCAAACTCAATATGGATTCAATTGTAAAAAACTACGGCACCAGCCTGGTTGCCGCGCCCACGGGGATGCCATTTGAGGGGCCAACGTTATTTTTGAAAGGAGAAACCTCGGCCTATATTCAGCAAAAGCACCGGCCCGTTATCGATGGGCTATTTCCCAATGCGCAGTTGCAGGTAATCGCCGGTGCGGGCCACTGGCTGCATGCTGAAAAGCCGGATGCTTTTAATAACTTGGTTAACAGCTTTCTTGTCGCAAACCGCTGAACAAATATCCAAAGCATAGTCTGTCTCTTATACACATCTGACGCTGC
>CAJXVK010000027.1 GCA_913060735.1 uncultured Cellvibrionales bacterium | reverse complement strand
AACCTGCTGCAGACGCCGATAATTGCGCTCACATTCCTCATGTAAGCGCATTAAATCAAGCTGCCGTCTGCGGGTCTCGAATACTGACAAAGTCTCTGTTTCCTGTTCGTGATCAAGTTAACTATTGTAATGGACTAATTTTAGCTTAGCTCTTAATTCAGGGCCTGTTACGTAAATTTTGGCTATTTAACTGCAGCCATAATAGGGCTACAGTGACGGCTGCGCTATTTAGTAAGCCCTCAGATTGCGCCTGCATGACCTCATCATACGGCCATACCTGTAATAGAATATCTTCACCCTCAGTCTCGAGACCAAAGACGCCCTCGCGACCCTCAAGATCAACGAGTCCACAGTACATATGCATTTTTTCGTCGGTGCCACCTGCACTGACCAGGTAGTTGCAGATGGGAATCAGGTTTTCCACCTCAATCCCAGCTTCCTCCTGACATTCTCTAGTCGCAACCTCAACTGGCGACTCCTCGGGCCCTATCATTCCGGCAACCACCTCATACTGCCAGGGACCAAATTGATCTTGCATTGCACCCACACGAAACTGCTCCACCAAGCCTATAAGATGGCGCCTAGGATCATAGAGCAACACACCCACTGCATCGCCGCGCTGAAACAGCTCGCGCTTTAATGGCGCACTCCAGCCACCACCAAACAGGCGATGCCTGACCACCATGCGAGTAATCCGGAAGAAGCCCTGAAAGGCAGTTTCTTTTGCCTCAACTCGGTAATCATCTGCGCCAAAACGATGCTGTTTATTCATATCTAAGATTCCTACGAGAACGCTCTGTAAAAAAGCGTTATTTTACCATTGAGTAAACGAATTAGGCTGCTGATGCGTATTACTAGGAGCGCCAATTCTGCTAGACTTGGGCGCACTACCATCGGAGATTGTATGCGCATCATCAAACAAGGAATATTCGCGATTTGTACGACCCTAGTCGTCGCTCAGATCAGCACTGCAGATACCCTCAGTGATATCTATGAGTCTGCTCTGCGCAATGATCCTGTGCTGCGTGCAGCTCGGGCCAGCTTCAATGCCGAGCGCGAAATCAAGAATATAGCTCGCGGGGCTCTGTTGCCACAGTTGGCGCTGTCCGGTGACTATAAAAGTTCCGAGATCAATGATGACTCGAACTCGGTCATTATTATCAATGACGCACCACTGAACTCTGGCGCTACAGGACTTATTGATAGTAATGAAACTTCTTATGGGGTGTCACTGAAACAGGCTTTCTTTGATATGCCTTCCTGGTATAGCTTTAAAAGCAGTAAGGCACTGAGTGAAAGTGCCCAGGCTCAGTTTGCCGCTGATCAACAGTCGCTGATTATTCGCGTTAGTGAAGCCTATTTTAATGTGCTGCGCGCCTATGACAACTTGCAAACCCGCAGCGCCGAGGAGCGCGCAATTAAACGCCAGCTTGAGCAGACTCGCGAACGCTTTGAAGTTGGTCTGCTCCCGATTACCGATGTCCATGAAGCCCAGGCTGTGTTTGATGATGCCGCGGTTAATAGCCTAGAGGCGCGGGGCTCGCTCAATATTGCCTTTGAAGGTCTTCAGGTGCTGACTGGCCAAAACCATCAGGTATTGGCAGGCCTTACTGATAGATTTATAGCAACCAACCCCGAACCACTAAGCAATCAGGAATGGGTTGATTTTGCGATTGGCAATAACTTTCAGTTAAAGGTTGCTGAACTGGGTAAAGATGCAGCCTACAACCAAGCCAAAGCTGCAGCGGCGGCGCGCTTACCTAAGATTACCGGTAGTGCCACATATTTTGACTCCGACAATGACGGTACCAGATATACATCGCCCTTTGAGTCTAAGCAAGATGGTCATTCATTTGTTGTCTCGGTGACTATGCCAATCTGGATGGGTGGTTCAGTAGACGCTCGGAGCCGTCAGGCTAAACAGCGCTCTATTGCCTCTAATGAAAGTTTTACCGCGACCAAGCGCAATGTAATTCAGTCCTCTCGCTCATTACACCAGTTAGTATTGACCAATACAGCGCGGGTCAAGGCGCGTAAGCAGTCAATTACTTCTGCGGACAGTGCTATGCAGGCGACTCAGGCAGGTTATGAGGTCGGAACCAGAAATATCGTTGATGTACTAGTCGCCCAGCGCTCTGTGTACCAGGCACGTCGCAACTATGCCAATGCACGCTATGACTATATTTTGTCGATGATGCGCCTAAAGGAAGTGGCAGGCCAGCTTTCTCCAGATGATATTTATCAGCTCAACAGCTCGTTGGATCCACAACTGGCTGTTGCTAAATAAACCGGTCTATCACGGCTATTAGTTTATCCAGCGCGCCTCGATTAGCCTCGGCTATAAGGCGTGCTTGGCCCCCCACCTGCTCGCGTCTCTGCTGACTGTTAAGCAATGCTATACATTGCTTAGTCAGCTGATTCGCGTCATTGCATACCAGCAGCGCATCGCCATCTAACAAAAGCTGTGAGGCCTCGGTAAAATTAAATAGGTGGGGGCCGGTTAAGATAGGCACTCCCCATGCGGCTGGCTCAATCACATTGTGCCCTCCGCTGGGAACCAGACTGCCACCAACAAAGGCAATATCGCAGGCACCAAAGAAGGTCATCAATTCGCCCATGGTGTCGCCTAGCAAGATATCTGCACCTTCTACTTTATCTGCACTGCTGCGTCTGGCCAGATTGAAACCTGCTGAAGCGCATAGCTCTGCGACCTGATTAAAACGCTCGGGGTGACGCGGCACTAAAACCAGCAATAGATTTTCTATTCGAGTTTTTATTTGCGCAAAAGCTTCGAGAATAATTTCATCTTCACCGCGATGGGTACTGGCGGCCAATAGAATGGGGCGCTCACTCTCACAGCGCCATTCACTTAGCAGCTGCTGGGCCTTCCCCCTGACAGCCTGATCAAGACTTAAATCAAACTTGATATTGCCAGTGACGGTCAACGCATTCTCAGCTAACCCCAAATCAACAAAGCGTGCGCCATCATCACTGTGCTGTGCAGCCACGGTGCTTAACTGTGCCAACATTGGTTTAACCAGCGGTTGGATTTTTCGATAGGCATTGGCGGATTTTTCTGAGAGCCGACCATTGGCTAGCAACACCGGAATTTTACGCTTATGGCAGGCGGCAATGGTATTTGGCCACAGTTCGGTCTCCATAATAATCAGTAATTGCGGTTTTATGCGGTTTAGAAACCGCGCCACGGAATCCGGCATATCATAGGGTGCATAGCAGTGATCAACCGAGTCGCCAAAGGCGGCTTTTATCCGCTCTGATCCAGTAGGGGTCATGCAGGTGACAATTAAACGATGGTCCGGGTGTTTTTCTTGCAGGGCTTTTACCAGCGGCACGGCGGCGAGGGTTTCACCGACAGAGACGGCATGCAGCCAGATGCTTTCTTTTGGTGCTGTGGTGGCAACAAAACCAAACCGCTCTGCCCAGCGACTCATGTAGCCCGACGATTTCAGCCCGCGATATAGCAATCGAAGAAGGATAATCGGTAGTAAAAGGTAGAAAAGCGTTGAGTAGATCAATCTCGACATAGCTGTATAAATCATCCACAAACTTGGGCCAATGGCGGCCAGATTAACATAGGTGAAATAGCTTATCTGGAAAATATTTTGCCGTTATACCCGCAGAAAAATCATCCCTAACAACAAAGTTATTTAATGCTCACCCTGTGTTTTGATAAAGGACTTCATCTGGTCACCGAAAATTGCCCGAAGAGTCTCGACCGTTTCCAGCGCATTATCGGTCGCATGTATAGCAACTCTATCGTGCCCAAGGGGAGCAATTTTGTTTATATGATCACGGATCACTCGCTTAATTAAAACGTCCTTATTATCTAAATGAGGATAACGTTTGGCTAATTTTGCCGCGGACATTGCAATAGGCAAGGGACCCGCATGTGCAGCTTCACGGCAAATAATTGCAATGATAGGTTCTACCGGTTCAGTGCGGTATTTTTCTATCCAATTACCCCCTCTGGTCTGGCTCATAATGCGATTTTTAGCCTCGGCATCCAAGACTATTTCTTGAATAACAGTAAAGCGCTCGGCAATCATTTTAACGGCAATCTGCTGCAGCTCACTGGTGTCACAATCATCACGTAAAATAAACACGGTTAAACGTCGTGCGGCGGCCGTATATTCTTTTACTCTCTGCTCCTCGACGCTGATCAACGCTTTCAAAAATGGATGCTGATCAGGCCAGCGCAGCATCAGATCATTGGACATACCCCAACCACTATCAGATAGCACTGCGTGAAGCTCCACTAGGGTAATGCTGCTGGAGAGTGAAATTCCTGCAGTCTCTGCCATGCTCAACAACCCAGCCAGATAGTCGCGCTGAGGAAATTTATCATGAGGGGTATTTAAACCGGTCGGAATGCCACAACGATGGCCTTTGTGATAACAGAGATGAAAAGCAAACGCGAAGAACTCATCTTCCGCACAGGGCCGGAAAAATCCCCGCGGATCCGCAACCCGTCGACTCAGAATACGATGAGCATGAACAGGCATGTAGTAGGGCATGCCATTGTAGCTAGTACCGGACTGCCCTGAAGCTGAATAGAAATCACATTTGGTCTTTCCTGGTCGCACGGATGCAATTTTCAAGGCAGTTTTTATCTGATGGTCGGCAATCAGGTGATCCACATCATGGTGATTCAACTTCTCCATCGCGGATGTCATAGGCACATCATCAGCCCAGCGCAACACAACATAGGGGACAGCAGCTCTTTCCATCTGCTTATAAAACCCTTCTAAATCGGTTATTTTGAACCGCACAGTGCCTTTTTTTAACCGTGCATGGGCAAGGCGGGCATGAAATTCAAATTTTGCCCAGCTAGTTTTAGCTCTGCTTATTAAACTCATTAAATAGCCTTATCCATTTTAGCCGGGCGTAACTTTAATCGCGCACGAACCGACTGACGAGCACTCAACAATACCTCGACCCTCTTCGAAAAGATTTTAAATTCAATCTCATGTTCTGCCTGTTTATGCAATTCCGTGAGCCAATCGCCACAGAGCGCGCCGCGCTCAACAGTAGGTGCATTGCGAATATAGTAGGCTGCCAGATGTTCTAACATCCATTCACTGCGTGAAGGATGAAATCCAGCATACTGCCAATCAATCAAACACACCTCAGCCGAGCTATCTTGGCTAGATAAAAAGATGTTTTCATCCCTCGCATCAATGTGCATAGCGCCAGCGTTATAGAGCCCTACAAGGGCGGGAATACCTAACTTAGCTGCGCAGGCATATCCCTCTGGGCTATTACTCGCGATATCCAACAGATCTCGCTGACCCTCTAACCATTCGATAATAATTCCCGAACCTGTAACAAACCCAAAATGACGTTTTTCGATATACCCGTAAACCCTTGGTACCGGCACATTTTTATCCCGTGCTTTTTGATAATTAATAAATTCTCGGCGTGCGTATTTTCTGTGTTTTAGCCTGGAGATAGGATTTTTCAATGGAAACATTTTAACCACAGCTTTATTGCCAGGCAGTCCTGATGCTGCGGTTTGATAAACCAAACGCTGGCGAGCCCGCTTTAAAAGCTTAGCGCCACGAGGTATAGACTCAGAAGATGGATCGGGGAGAACTGGAAATATAGCGACAATGTCGTCTATTGAAATCTCATCGGTAGCCCAAAAAGAGACGCCATCTTTTCCACTAATCTTCTGATCTTCACGGAATAGTTCAGGCATTGTGGAATTCCTATTATTTTTTATTCTATTAGGTCGACGAGCTGCAACAGCCTCAGAATCTACCTACCAACAAAAAGATGCCCCGGGGAGACACCTTAGCAAGCAGCTACTTCCAGTGCGCTGCCACCCATGTTGCTGGCTTAAAACGTCGATACCATTTGCCACTCACCCCGGCAACTGCCTCATGGGGATCTGGCTTGCCATGAAACACCAACACACGAGTGTCTTTTGGCATTTCTGTCTCACGAGCAACAAATAGTGAAAAGGGCTTAATACAGTGACGCTTAAAACTGCGACACCATTCATCTGGCCAGTAGACCAATGCATTTTTTGCCATCAACGCTGCCGACAGATATTCCTGTTCGTTGCGATGGTTTTTTTTAATCTGTGCAAAGGATTTTTCAAACTCGGCGAGCACTTCTGGATGGGCACCTACTTCGAAACGGTATACCGATGAATTACCGGTACCGTCTTTTTTAATCCAGTCTTTAATAATCATTACTTCGCCGGGATAATCAAATAAATCATCCAGACTGCCCGTAATAATCAGATCGAGATCCAAGCATAAAACCTTGCCTTTAAGGTCATACAATGTCTCGGCAAATACTGCGAGTTTATTCCAGCCACGCTCTGGTCCACCCAGATCAACCGATAGCTCAGGCAGAGGAAATACTTCGACTTTGTCATTTAAACCAGAACCATCCTCGGTCAAACAGATAAAACGAAACTCTCTGCTCATATTGCGCGCGACCATGGAATACAGAGTATTCACATAGTCACCAGAATATTTGGTGCCCCACTTCATGCACAGCACATTCACAATTTCGTTAGTGGTAGAACTCGCCATAACAATAATTCCGTTGGACTAAACTATTTTTTAAAAATCTAACGCTTTTCCAGAGACGGTCTATTCAGCAATAGGTGCTAACCAGTTCTGATACTTGGCATTCTTGCCTCGTACAAGATCAAAATAAGCGGCCTGTAACGTTGTCGCAATTGGGCCACGTTTACCTGAGCCAATAATGCGGCTATCGTATTCACGAATAGGCACAATCTCTGCTGCAGTACCGGTGAAAAATGCCTCGTCACAAATATAGACTTCATCGCGAGAAATACGCTTTTCACGCACTTCGATACCATGGTCGGCAGCCAATTTAAACACTGTATCCCGGGTCAACCCATCAAGACAGGAGGTTAAGTCAGGCGTGTAAATCACACCGTCGCGAACCATAAAGAAGTTTTCTGCACTGCCCTCGGCAACATAGCCCTCTGGATCGAGCATGATGGCTTCGTCACATCCAGAGTCCAGAGCTTCACGCAGAGCCAGCATCGAGTTGATGTAATTGCCGCTGGCCTTGGCCTTTACCATAGTAATATTGACATGGTGCCTGGTGTAGGAGGAGGTGCGCACCTTGAGGCCCGTCTCTAGGGTTTCCGGCGACATATAAGATGGCCAGTCCCATGCAGCGATGCCAACATGAACCTTTAGACCCTCTGCGCGCAGCCCCATACCTTCGGAGCCCAAAAACACCAACGGGCGAATATAAGCCGCTTCGAGATTATTGGTGCGAACGACTTCGCGATGCGCATCACAGATTTCCTGCTGGGTAAAAGGCAGCTCCATGTGCAAAATTTTTGCCGAATTAAACAGTCGCTTAATATGATCTTCTAGACGAAAGATACAGGTTCCTGAATGCTCGGTTTCATAGGCACGGATACCCTCAAAAACGCCGTTGCCATAGTGCAGGGATGAAGTGAGAAAATGAATTTGCGCATCGCGCCAATCAATTAACTTGCCGTCCATCCAAATAAAACCATCGCGGTCTGAAAATGACATCGCCCTAATTCCTCTTTTTAATTAACCGTTACCAAATAATGTATGCCACTGGGTCACCACCATTTCCCTCTCCTCAACAAACTCTGACACAGCTACTTCCGCCAGCTGGTTGTGCAGCTGTAAGCGATGCCCTGCGGTACGGAATCTCTTGTAGGCGTCTATCAGCTGGAGCGCTTTTTGTTCTTCTAACAAACCACATTGAGACAATGACTCTATTATGCGGATGGTATCGCTCCAGCGAGTAAGCGAGGGATGGTCGTGGGACCAAGCCAAGACTGTAAATTGAACCATAAATTCAATATCGACGATACCTCCAGAGCCTTGCTTGAGGGACAATTTGCCATCTTTAGTGCTCTGACCTAGATGTTTACGCATTTTCTCACGCATTTGTCTGACTTCAGTGCCTAATGATTGCGTGTCTCTCACCTGCCTGAGAACCGCTTCTCTGACTTTACCGAAGTCGACCGCCAAATCTGCGTCTCCGGCAACGACTCTCGAGCGCACCAGAGCCTGGTGCTCCCAGGTCCAAGCATCGTTGTGTTGATACTTTTCAAAACTGATCAGAGAGGACACCAACATGCCCGAATTACCTGAAGGCCGCAGGCGCATATCAATTTCATAGGCCCTGCCAGAATGGGTTGGCGTCGATAAGAGGTGGATAATGCGCTGACCTAGCCGCATAAAAAAGGTGCTGTTATCGATACTGCGAACGCCATCAGTCACCTGATTAGCCTTGGCGCTGTGCAAAAATACTAAATCCAGATCAGATTTGTAGCCCATCTCAAGGCCACCCATCTTGCCGTAGGCGACTACAATAAAGCCCGGCGTCTGGCTCTGTTGGTTGAGCCTGCTGGCACTAGATATCTGGGGTTGGCCATAGGTGACTGCTAACTGCTGCCAGGCGACATTGAGCACATGCTCAACCACCACCTCTGCAAGCCATGTCAGATAATCACTGACCTGCATAAGCGGCAGCACATCCATCAGTTCACAAGCGGCAACACGCAAGGTATAGGAACGGCAAAAATAACGAATGGCTTCCATCTGCTGCTCTTGGTCTTCATCTGGTATACGCAGCGTTTGCTGGCGCAACTGATCGCGAAGCACCTGCTTGTCAGGCGCTGTGTAAAGTGAGCGCGGATCCAGCAGTTCGTCTAGTAGTGCAGGGTAGGCCGCTAGCTCTTCAGCAATCCAGCTGCTACGCTCACAGAGAACCGCGAGCTGCTCGAGTGCCTGAGGGTTTTCAACCAGTAATGCTAGGTAGGCGCTGCGGCGCAGCACTCCCTGAATCAAGCCCAGAGTTCTGCTCAGAGTCAGACTGTTGTCAGAGCGGCCGGCACAGACTTCAATAAGCTTTGGCAATAGCGCTTCGAGACGGGTGCGCGGCAGGGCATCAAGGTTCTGAACCAACCTACCCTGATAGAAAGTTGCCAGCTGCTCCGCCACTTCCTGCGGCTGCTGATAGCCCTGTTCTTGCAGGTGCTGCAAAACAGCCTTTGCATCGGGGTCCTGCAGCCAGATATTCTGTTCATTGCTGCGAGCCTGTGCAGTCTGTTGCTGTCGATCTGAAATAATAGCGCTAAAACTGCTCCGCACATGGTCTCGATGGGTTTGCAGTTGCAAATAAAAATCAGCCCAAGTGGTAAATCCCAACAATGCCGCCACGCGCTGCTGGCCCAGTTCATCTCGGGGCAATTCCTGCGTCTGCTTGTCAGCAATGCCCTGCAGCGCATGCTCGGTATTGCGCAAAAATTCATAGGCCTGCCACAGCAACTGCTGCTCGGCCCGCGCAATTATCTGCTCTGCGGCGAGGACTTCTAGCGCCTGATAAAGAGATTGGGTTTGCAGCTGGGTATCACGACCACCGCGAATAAGTTGCAGGGTCTGGGCAATAAACTCGACTTCACGAATACCTCCGGGGCCGAGCTTTATATTGTCCTGCATGCCTTTGCGCGCCACCTCGCGATTGATAGTCCGCTTTAAATCACGCAGAGATTCGATAGAGCCATAATCAAGATATTTGCGGTAGATGAAGGGCCGCAACATGGCTGTCAGATACTCCGTATCCACAGGCTCACCGGTAACGACTCGCGCCTTGATCATGGCGTAGCGCTCCCAGTCGCGCCCCTGAGTTAGGTAGTACTCTTCGAGCGCTGCAAAATTGAGTACCAACGCTCCGCTCTGGCCATAGGGCCGCAATCGCATATCCACGCGAAAGACAAAGCCATCTGCTGTCTGCCGGTCAATAGCGGCTATCAGCTGTTGGCCCAAACGGACATAGAACTCTTGATTCGAGATGCTACGCGCAGCGCCTTGGGTCTGTCCCGCCTCGGGGTAGGCAAAAATCAGATCAATATCTGAGGATATATTTAGTTCGTAGGCGCCCATCTTGCCCATGGCGATGATAACCAGTCGCTGCTCTTCGCCCAACGAATTTACTGGCGTGCCAAGTTGGGCACACAAAAGCCTGTGCAGGATGCCGAGCGCTTTAACAATGCAGGCCTCTGCCAGCAGGGTTGCATCTCTGGTGGTTTCAAGCATGGGCGCGCTACGGGTGAAGTCCCGCCATACAATACGGATCATTTCGCGACGACGAAATATTCTCAGCTGCTGGCTAAGCTGCTCTTCACCGCTTACCTCAGCCAGCTGTTGCTGCAGGCGCTGTAAATACGCGTCTGCATCATAACTCTGTGCTAAATCGCCACTTTCAACTAATCGCTGAAACAGAGCGGGGTCAGCGCTGCACTGCTCGGCAACAAAGTCACTACAGCCCCATACAAGCGCTAACTGCTGGGCAAAGACTGGGTCTTGCTGCAGGCGCTGTTGCAGCCACTGTGCAGTAGGTATCGCCTTCAAAGACATTGGAACAGGAACATTTTTCAGCGGCATACGATGGTTTTTCAGCGACCAAGCTCTGGTGTTACGCGCATTACCTCCTCTATTGAGGTAATTCCCTCTGCGACTTTTTCGGCACCAGCAAGACGCAACGGTTTCATTCCCTGTTTCACCGCTGCCTGGCGAATTTGTTGAATATCTGTATCTGCACTAATAGCGCTCAGTAGCGCGCTGCTCAGGGGCATTATCTCATAGACGCCCTGGCGCCCAGCATAACCTGTGTTGCGACATTCAAGACAGCCCCCAGGCTGATAAATTACTTTTGCCATAGGCACCGTAAAGGGCCGAGTCAGTTCGGCCCAGGCCTCTGGATCCGGCGCGACCTCTTTGCGACATGCGATGCAAAGGGTACGCACCAGACGCTGGGCCATCACTCCATTTAATGTTGCCTTCAGTAGATGGGTCGGCAAGCCTAGGTCCAAGAGCCGGCTAATGGCGGTAGGGGCATCGTTTGTATGCAGTGTCGACAGTACTAGATGTCCGGTAAGAGCGGCTTGCACGGCCATTTCTGCAGTCTCAGAATCGCGAATTTCACCTACCATAATAATATCTGGGTCCTGACGCATTAGGGTACGAATACCGCTGGCAAAATCAAATTCGATAGCGGGCTGAATCTGACTCTGGTTAAACGCATCTACCACCATTTCAATCGGGTCCTCCATGGTGCTCACATTGACCGACTCAGCGGCGAGATACTTGAGCGTTGAGTAGAGGGTTGTGGTTTTACCGGAACCTGTGGGGCCGGTAACCAAGACAATGCCATTAGCCCGATCGATCATGGCCTGCCAACGTGCAAAATCCTCAGCGACTAGCCCCAGCTGAGTGAAGTTACGCAACAGCACATCAGGATCGAAAATCCGCATCACCAGTTTCTCACCAAAGGCAGTGGGCATAGTCGAAAGGCGCAATTCGACCTCATTGGCATTAGGCGCCACGGTTTTAATACGACCATCCTGAGGACGCCTTTTTTCGGCTACATCCATACGGCCCAATATTTTTAAACGGCTAGTCATTGCGGTCATCACATTATCCGGCAGTTCATAGACCAGATGCAGCACCCCATCTATACGAAAGCGCACCTTGCCCTTGCCTCGCCGCGGCTCGAGATGAATATCACTGGCGCGCTGCTCAAAGGCGTATTGCAATAACCAGTCGACGATATTAACGATGTGCTGGTCTTGGGCATTTGGGTCTTTTAACTTGCCAACCTCCAGTAGCTGTTCGAAATTTGATATTCCAGCACCAACGCTGGCTGATGAACCAGCACCAAAGACAGATTTTGCTAAGGCATAAAATTCCAGTGTGTATTTTGTAATATCCACAGGGCTGGCCACCACAGTGCGCACAGTTTTGCGGCTAGTTTGTTGCAGACTTTCTATCCAGCTCTGATCAAAGGGCTGCATCGTAGCAACCACTAACTCTTGGGGACGCACCTCAATACAGAGAATGCCGTAACGCTGGGCATAGGCAAAAGACATCACCGCGGTGACCGCAGGTACATTTATTTTCAATGGGTCTATATGGGCCAGTGCTAATTTCGATTTTGTGGCCAGCCATTGGGTGAGTGCATCGATATTAAGCGGGCGCTGATTGCCTGCATGGCTGCACTGTTTGCTGGCAATATACTGCAGTGGATGCAGCAGAGCTTCCTGCCTATTCCGTCGATCGGCTGCCAGACCATTGGCGTCCGATTGCATAAGTAAGCCATCACTAACTAAATATTTCAAGGTACTGCCAAGGTCGAGAGATCGCCCTTTTGCACTGGCCTGATGCATGCTTAAACTCCTGTACTTAACACCATCGTAAAAATAGTAGTCCGGTTTAGGACGGCAAGTAGTGCACAGCTCAACGATCAAATAATTTATAACTCAACTTATTGGCTCCGGTTGCTTATAATCACTCCATGACTACAGATAGCTACGTACAGTTTTTTAGGCAGACTTCACCCTATATCCATGCACATAGGGGTAAGACCTTTGTTATTGCCCTTGGCGGTGATGCCGTCGCCCATGCAAATTTCCATCGCACCGTGCATGATATTGCCCTGTTGCAGAGCCTCGGCATCCGCTTGGTACTGGTGCATGGCGCAAGACCACAGATTGATGCGCGTATCGGTCTGTCTGGTATTGAGACAAGCTTTGCAAAACAACTGCGGGTCACTGATGGCGATGCCATGCACTGCGTCAAAGAAGCCGTGGGCAGTACTAGGCTGATCATTGAATCTGAACTTTCGATGGGGTTACCTAATTCACCGATGCACGGTGCCCAAGTTAGTGTTATTGGCGGTAACTTTATTACCGCCAAACCAGTTGGCGTGCGCGATGGTATTGATTTTCAGCGCACCGGTGAGGTGCGCCGCGTCGATGCGGAAGCGGTTCAACAGCAGCTTGGCCTCGGCTCGCTGGTACTGATGTCGCCTATCGGCTTTTCGCCCACCGGCGAAGCTTTTAACCTGAATTATCAGGATGTGGCAACCCATGTAGCTATTGCTCTCAACGCGGAAAAATTAATTTTGGTCAGTAAGGCGCGCGGGATTGTGAATAACGACAATCTGGTGCGCAACCTATCCTTACCTGAAGTGACGGCCCTTCAAGCTAGCAGCAGCAATGATAATGAACTCAGCTTACTGGCGTCTGCCTATCAAGCCTGCCGCAATGGGGTCGAGCGCGTGCATCTTGTAAGCTGCGCAGAGGATGGCGCTCTGCTGTCTGAGCTTTTTACCCGCGAGGGCAGCGGCACATTGATTATGAATGATCATTCTGAAGTCATTCGACCGGCCACTATCGATGATGTGGGTGGGATTCTTGATTTGATTTCGCCACTCGAAGATCAACAGGTGCTGGTTAAACGCTCGCGTGAATTGCTAGAAACGGAAATCTCCCGCTTTATGGTGGTCATACATCCAGAGGGGCTGTTGCTGGGCTGCGCTGCCTTATATCCAACCATGCAAGAGTCGAGCGGTGAGTTGGCCTGTGTCGCCACCCATCCCGAGTTTCACGATCAGGGTATAGCTGCGCGCCTACTGGCACGAATTGAAACTGAGGCTCAGGCAATGGGCATGTCGACATTGTTTGCTCTGAGCACACAGACCGCGCACTGGTTTCTAGAAAAAGGATTTGTTGAGGTGCAGGTTGCGGATCTGCCTGCGCAGAAACAGTCACTGTATAATTATCAACGTAACTCACGAATATTTAGCAAAGCTATTTAACTAGCTGCTATCCTTCGTCACTAAAGTTTTAATACAAGAGATTAACAATGCCTAAGTATCGCTCCCACACTACCACCCAAGGTCGAAACATGGCTGGCGCCCGCGCGCTTTGGCGTGCCACGGGGATGAAAGACGATGATTTTAATAAGCCCATGATCGCCATTGCCAACTCCTATACGCAGTTTGTACCCGGTCATGTCCACCTTAAAGATATGGGCGATCTGGTGGCAGCTGAGATTGCCAAAGCGGGTGGTATTGCACGAGAATTTCACACGATTGCCGTCGACGACGGGATTGCCATGGGCCACGATGGCATGCTTTATTCTCTGCCCTCGCGCGATGTTATTGCTGACTCTGTCGAGTATATGGTCAATGCCCACTGTGCCGATGCGCTAGTATGTATTTCTAACTGTGACAAAATTACTCCCGGTATGTTGATGGCTGCGATGCGCCTCAATATTCCGGTTATCTTTGTTTCTGGTGGCCCCATGGAAGCCGGCAAAACTAAGTTGGCAGAGCATAAGCTCGATCTTGTCGATGCCATGGTTATTGCCGTCGATGACTCGGCCAGCGACGAAAAAGTTGCTGAGTACGAGCGCTCTGCCTGCCCAACCTGTGGTTCCTGTTCCGGTATGTTTACCGCCAACAGCATGAATTGCCTGACTGAAGCATTGGGTCTGTCGCTGCCCGGCAATGGCACTGTACTAGCAACGCATTCGGATCGCCGTGAGCTGTTCCAAGAGGCGGGTCGCACTATTGTTGATCTAGCACGCAAGCATTATGACCAAGATGACTACTCTGTATTGCCCCGTTCAATTGCTAATTTTAAAGCCTTTGAAAACGCTATGACCCTAGATATTTGTATGGGCGGCTCCACCAATACTATTTTGCATCTACTCGCGGCCGTTCAGGAAGCCGGTATCGATTTTGATATGGATGATATAGATCGACTGTCTCGGGTTGTGCCTCAGCTGTGTAAGGTGGCGCCGAGCACTCCTGAATACCATGTTGAAGATGTGCATCGCGCCGGTGGAATAATGGGCATACTGGCCGAGCTGGAGCGGGCGGGTTTGATTCACGGCGAGATACCTACAGTGCATTCCAAAACCTTAAAAGAGGCGCTGGAAAAATGGGATATTGTGAGCGGTAATGTCAGTGAAGATGTGAAGACTTTTTATAAGGCTGGCCCTGCCGGCATACCCACGCAAACTGCCTTTAGTCAGAGCACAAGATGGCCTTCTCTAGATGCTGATAGAGAGAATGGTTGTATCCGTAATCTGGAAAATGCCTTTAGCCTCGAAGGTGGCTTGGCGGTATTGACCGGCAACCTTGCGCCAGATGGCTGCGTGGTTAAAACCTCGGGGGTGGATGAGTCTATCCATGTCTTTGAAGGACCTGCCTTTATTACTGAAAGCCAAGATGAAGCGGTGGCCAATATTCTCGACGATAAAGTCAAAGCCGGTGATGTGGTGATTGTGCGCTACGAGGGCCCACGCGGTGGACCGGGTATGCAAGAAATGCTGTATCCCACTAGCTATATTAAATCTAAAAATCTGGGCAAAGCCTGTGCTCTGATCACCGATGGTCGTTTTTCTGGCGGCACCTCAGGCCTATCAATTGGCCATGTGTCACCAGAAGCTGGTGCCGGTGGCAATATTGGTCTGGTGAGACAGGGTGATACTATTCGTATTGATATTCCCAACCGCAGTATTGATGTGCTGATCTCTGATGCAGAGCTAGAGGCCCGCCGTGCGGAGCAAGATAAGCTGGGCTGGAACCCTGTCGAAGAGAGACCACGTAAAGTGACCGCCGCACTTAAGGCCTATGCCAAGCTGGCAACCAGTGCAGATAAGGGCGCGGTGCGCGATCTGTCCCAGCTCTGATAACGCGAATCAAAAGTCAGCAGACATAAAAAAGCCCGGGGCTATTTCTAGTTTTCCGGGCTTTTTTGTATCAGGCTAAACCCTTACTTGTTACATCCAGGTACCTTAGCACCCACATCACGCAGTTTATCGAGTCTTGTTCCTTCAGCATCAGCATAACGAATCCACTGCAGTGGGTAGCGCTTGCTCTTCTTGTCTTTGGCTTTTTTTAATGACTTCTGGAAGGCTGAAATTGCATCTTTGTAGCAGTGCAGATTAATCAATGCATTGCCCATCACCAGATAGTTACCATCCGGACGCTTAACACCACCTTTCTTGGCAGCCTTCTTAGCCGCTCGGTAAGCCTCTTTATCACGACCCAAATCAAGGTAGATACCCGCGAGACGAGATTGCAAATTGCCCGTATCTGAATACTTAGACGCACTCTCAAGCGATTTTAGTGCACGCTTAAGATCTTTAGACTGATACCAGGCTGTTCCTAAAATCTCGAGATTCTTGGCATTCCTTTCAATAATCTCGTCCTTCATTCCCTTCTCAATGATCAGGGCAGCACGGTAAGGCACTTCTGCGCCCAGATACATATAAGCCATACTCATCACTTGGCTCTCTTTATCGAGCTGGTTATTGAGGTAGGAAATTTCCGTCGCAACCAAACGATCCGACTCGCGCTCAAGCTCGCCATACATGCCACCTATCTGTTTCCAGTAGGTCCATTTCGGGTAATGCGTAATCAACTTCTCAAGAATGCTGGTAACACGCTTGTAGTCGTTTTTCTCATAATACAAAACACGCTGCAAACCCCACCAGCCCTCTTTGGGCAATATATCTTTTGATTCAGCATCGCTAATCGCCAACTCCAGCATCGTTAGAGACTCGGCTTTGCGGTCAAGCTGATAATAAATCTGTGCCAACAAAGAGCGTGCATCGCCACCAACAATAACAGCGGAGTCCATCCATATTTCCAGCTCAATTGCCGCTTTAGCGTACTTCTCTTCAGCAGTGTAAAGTTGGGCCACAGTATAGCGGGTGTCCAGAGCTAGCTCAGGAGGCGTACCTACACCGTTGATCACTTTATTATAGCTGCGGATGGCGCCATTGAAATCATCGAGAGAGTAATAGACATAACCCTGAAACTTCCAGATCTGCGTCTGCTCATAGTCACTGGCGCAAAGCTTTGGATTACTTTCAATAGCGCTGAGCATAGTCATCGACTCAGCCCACTGCTCTTCTTCAAGAACAACCTGAATCTTTTCCAACGCCTTGGCACACTTGCCACCGACAGACTGGCGTTGACGCGTCTTTACATCTTTATACTTTGGCTGTTTCTTCTCTTCTTTTGCCGCAAATGCAGAGCCGCCAATTACCGCCTCTGGATTGGCTGTTGCCACCAATAGGGGCAACACAAAAGCAGCGCCGAATACGGCTAAAGTCTTTATGCTTCTAAACATCAGATACCCTTTATTTCGCCATCTGGAACGTAAATTTGTATAGCACGCCTGTTACTTCCTGGCCTACGCCATCGACAACACGTGGGTTGTACTTAAGCTTGTTGGCGGCTTTCATCGCTGCGCGACCAAAACCCCATCCCTCTGGCCATTCTTCAACCATAACGGGATCGCGCACGCCGCCAGTAGTGGTAATAATCACCTCGACCACTGCATACCCCTCTTTGCCTCGTGTTTGAGCACGACGCGGATACTGAGGCTGCGGAACATAAACTGGGATGTAGTCAGAATCTCTGGCAAATCCAGAATTACCAATACTCAGATTACCGCCAGCCTGGGGTGCCGCCATATTTACCGCATTATCGGGCACTTCAAATTCAATATTCTCTTCAGGAATATCTGGCGGAGGCGTCTCTGGGTCTTCAGGCTTCTCAACTTCGGTTTTATTCGCGTTCTCTGTTAACTGTCTTTCAACATGCAGGAAGTCTGGAATTTTAATTGATTCTTTTTCATCCAGCTCTTTGCTACCTGAATCAATTAACTTATACATCAAGATAATTAACGCGAAGGTAACCAGCACGCCAAGTGCAGCAGAAATACCCACTCTTATTACAGCCATACTATTAACTCAGTCGTTTTCTACAGAAACAGCCACAGGGGAAATACCAATATCGCGCGCGATATCAGCCACCTTGGCAACTGCTTCAATGTTGGACTCATTATCGGCCTGGATTACCATGCCACCCTTGGGGTTCTCATTAAATAATCTGGTCAGATTGATTTTTAACGCGGTAGTTTCAACACGTTTTTTATCAATCCAGTATTCATTGTTTTCACTGACGGCTACCAAAATACCTACTTTCTTGTAGGAGTCTTCCGTGGTGGTGTCAACTTTAGTGACTTCAACACCAGGCAGCTTGATAAATGATGCGGTAACAATAAAGAAGATTAGCATAATGAAAACCACGTCGAGCATTGGCGTGAGATCGATTGTCTCACCCTGCCCCTGCGATTTTCGTGTTCTATTGCGCATAGTTGTCTCTCATAGGACGGCTGTCTAACTGCTTCGCAGCTAGACAGACAGTGCCAATTAGTGATCCATGGTCAGATGGTCTTCCAAAAGGTGCTTCTCGCGTTCTGCTTCGCCTTCGACATAGGTCATGCCAAACACGCCAGACAACGCTGCAACCATTCCCGACATTGTCGGTACAGTTGCCTGTGATACACCACCGGCCATCGCCTTAGCATCACCGCCACCAGTAAAGGCCATAACATCAAATACTGTGATCATTCCAGTTACAGTGCCCAGCAATCCAAACAGCGGGGCCAGTGCAACCAGAGTCTTAATCATCATAATATTTGCGTCAATCTCGATGCTCACTTCAGAAATCAGTTTTTCCCTGACCTGATGAGCATGCTTGGATTTACGCTCAGTGCGAGCCTCCCAAGCTTCGAGAGCACGTTGTACATCAATGCCTACACTGGTTCGGAGATACCACATACGCTCAAATATGAGAGTCCACATAACGAATAGCAGGACGACAATAGCCCAAAGGACCATGCCGCCTGAATCCATAAACTTCCCAATTTCGGCCATCGTATCAACGAAGAACATCTTAGCGACCCTCTACTGAACCAGCAACGATACCTGCACTCTGCTCTTCGAGAACATGGAGAATACGCTGCGCTTTACCGTTGACCAATGTGTGCATCAGCACAGTAGGAATAGCCACAACCAGACCCAATACAGTCGTGATCAATGCCTGCGAAATACCACCAGCCATTGCTTTAGGATCACCAGCACCAAACAGAGTAATCATCTGGAAGGTAATGATCATACCGGTCACTGTTCCCAGTAGACCTAGCAGCGGCGCGACCATCGCAATGATTTTCAACAGGTTAAGACCTGATTCAATCTCTGGACGCTCTTTCAGCACAGCTTCGTGCAACTTAAGCTCTAGTGACTCTGGATCAAGACCCGGATTATCAGCGGCAACTTTCAGCACGCGACCCAATGGGTTGCTTGTATCTGCAGACGTAGCTTTCAGCTGAGCCGTCACCTTGTTGGACATACCCATCAGCACAATGAGGCGCCAGATAGCTAATAAGATAGCAACAATAAATACAGCGGTGATCACGTAGCCTACGATGCCACCGAAGTGCCAGCGCTCAATCAAAGTCGGCGAGTTAATCAGAGCTGCTAATAGACCGCCGCCCAGTGGACCCGTTGGATCTAGGCCTACCTTGGTGAAGCCAGTCATAGCTTCTTGGAGGTCTTCAGCGCTAGACTGATGGCTTGAAGGCTGTCGAGCAAGTTCAGAAACCAGACCGTTTTCAGGGCTGTACTCAAGGTACATACCGTTAGCCATCAGGTTATAAGTACCGACGCGGACAACTTCCATTTCGGCTTGCTCACCATTGGCCAGCAGGACAGTTCTGTTGAACTTAACAATGCGGGCACTCTCCACCATTTCGCGCTGCTGCTCGTACCACAGTTTCTCGATATCTTCGATTGAGGGCAAACGAGTGTCACTGCTCATCTTGGCAATCAGTTCATCTAGGAACTCTGTACGACCAGGAATCTGTGCGCTAACAATTGACTGATTGAGGTTGGCGCGGATATCACCAGCTGCACCAGTCAGATGTCCGAATAGTTCTTTAAGTGAACCCAGACGCTTGTCACGTTGCTCACGCAGACCGGCAAGCACCACATCATTATCACGGATAGTTTGTTCTAAACGATCCGAACGACGCTCTTCGGCAGTCTTAGTGTTCTGAGCCCTTTTAAGCAGTGAAGCCTGCTTGCGTTGGTCAGATTTAAACGCAGCTTCACGCTTGCGGTAATCGGCTGACTCAGAGATTTTAGCGCCCTGAATCATTTGCAAAAGCTCATCAAGAGTCTTTGCGTCCTGTGCCATGGCCGGCATGCTGAAAGCAGCAGCGGCTACGAAAGCGGCACAAACTTTAACGAAATTCATGTTCATTGTGCAGTCTCCGGCGCAGTAATTGGCATTTCCATAACATCCTGCGGAGAAAGCTTCTTCGCGATACGGATGCCTTGGTCCACGGCTCTACGATACTCAGAACCCAACGTCTCCCAAGACCCGGTAGTCTTGTTCCAAGCACCAGTTTGAGACTTGTCTTTAGTCTGATACATCAGTGCAACCCGGCCGATGCGAAGCATTTCTACTTCCACTTCAGAACCGTCGGCATTGATATCAACCAGATCACGGTAGGACTCTAGGGATAAGCTGTATTCAGACTCAATGTCATAGACTTCGAGGATCTGACGGAATTTTTCAGCAGCCGAGAACTTGGCGCTGTCCATATTCACGTACAGAGCTGCAATTGCTTCGCTGCGTTGCTCTTTCTTGAACGGAACGTCCAGAGCAATGAAGTCTTCAATAGCGTTAAGCATGCTGATCATCAATGGCGAAATACCACGTTCGATAATGGTTGCATTCTCAATCGACTCTTTCAGTTCAGCCATCATTTGCTTCTGGCTGTCAATTTGGCGCTCGAGCTGAGAGTTATAAACTCGCAGTGACTCGATCTGCTTATTGACCTGTTTGAATTCTTGCAAGAGACCATCAGTTTGATCAGCGATGCGATCAACTTTGGTTTGCGCGGATTTAGCGGCTTGAACCTTAACGGCTCCAGCTTTGAGCACATCACTTACTTCAGCAGCTTGGACTGCACTAACAGTCAAACTACTAGCAAGAACGGCGAAAAGTGCCAGTGCTTTTAGTGGTTGCTTATTCATAGTTCCCTCAATTTGGGTCTACCGGTTTAATTATATTTCACTGTCTAAATTCGACAAAAAGCCAATCCGACAAAACACAAGCTTTGTTCGGGTTGTCTTTGTAACAGCCTCAACTTAAAGAATCAATTTGAGCCATGGGAAATAGATAGGATAAAAGTTAGATCACAAAGGTTATGTTACCTAACGTAACAGTTGCGGCGAAGAGTCGAATTTTTGCGGTAACTAGGCACGATCCAGAATTAAGAACCTATAGGGGTGCGCATCGGTTTTCTCTGGTACCAGCACACTGACCTGATTCCAAATCTTAGGGTCAATCTCTGGGAAAAAAGCATCGCCCTCAACCTCTGCGTCTACCTGAGTCAGATATAGTCGCTCTGCGGAATCCAGAGCCATGCGATAAATCTGCTCACCACCAATCACCATAATCTCTTCAGCACCAGCGGCGTCGCAGGCAGTCGCACCCAGCTCTAATGCGGTCTCCAGCGTTTGCGCCACCTCCACGCCAGGCGCAGACCAACTCGCATCACGGGTGATGACTATATTCGTGCGACCCGGCAGCGGCCGGCCGATGGAGTCGTAGGTTTTACGCCCCATCACAATTGGCTTACCCATGGTCACCGACTTAAAGTACTTTAGGTCTTCAGGCAGGTGCCAGGGCAGCTGATTATTTAGACCGATCACACCATTGCGGCTGACCGCAACTATTAGACAAAGCTTCATTGTTAAGGGTCCGATTAAACCGCCACCGGCGCCGAGATGGGCCCGTGGGATTGGTAGTTTTGCAATTCAAAGTCATCGAACACAAAATCAAATAAATTATCAACGTCTGGATTTATCGCCAGTGTTGGCAGCGGATAGGTAGTTCGCGAAAGCTGCTCCTCAACCTGATCCATATGGTTGCTATAGAGGTGTGCATCGCCAAAGGTATGGACAAAATCACCAGGCTGCAATCCGGTCACCTGGGCAATCATATGCGTTAATATCGCGTAAGACGCTATATTGAAGGGCACGCCTAAAAACACGTCGGCACTGCGCTGGTAGAGCTGACAAGACAGACGACCCTCGGTCACGTAAAACTGAAATAAGCTGTGACAGGGTGGCAATCCAGATTTTACCATCACCGGAATATCTTTTGGATTCCATGCCGAGACAATCAACCGCCGAGAATCCGGGTTGGACTTAATATCTTCAACGAGCTGAGTCAGCTGATCGACGCCGTCAAAATCGCGCCACTGCTTGCCGTAGACAGGGCCTAAATCGCCATATTGCTCAGCAAAGGCGTCATCGGTCTTGATGCGCTCAATAAATGTTTTCATTCCCGCTTTCCACTCAGGGGAATACATAACTAAATCTTGGTCTTGCCCTGTTTCGCGCAGCCAACTTTGGTAGGGCCAGTCATTCCAGATTCCGACACCATTCTCAACCAGATAGCGGATATTGGTATCACCGCGCACAAACCATAGCAGCTCATGGAGAATAGACTTTAAATGGACTTTTTTGCTGGTTACCAATGGAAAGCCCTCTGCTAGATCAAAGCGCATCTGATA
>CAJXVK010000026.1 GCA_913060735.1 uncultured Cellvibrionales bacterium | reverse complement strand
CGAGATCCTCTCTGGTCTCGTGGGCTCGGAGATGTGTATAAGAGACAGGGCCAATCCAGCTGCGGTATCATGATCACAGCCAGCCATAATCCAGCGGTTTACAATGGCTTTAAGATCATTATTCAGCGTCAGGTGATCTCTGGTAAAGCTCTGCAACTGCTAAAACCGATGCTCACCGCCGAGAAATTTACCCGTAGTAAAAATGGGCAGCAGTTCTCTCGAGCGATTATCTCCCAGTACGTTCGTCATATAGTTGAAAATAGCTCTATTGATCGCTCATTTAGACTGGTTATTGACGCTGGAAACTCAGTTGCCGGTCCGGTCGCATTAAAGCTTTTTGATAGTCTCGGCTGTCTAACCTTTCCCATTAACTGCGATGTCGATGGTTCGTTCCCCAACCATGAACCCAATCCCGCTGATGAGAAAAACCTCAAACAGTTAATCTCTAAGGTCAAAGAAGTTAAAGCTGATCTTGGCTTGGCCTTTGATGGCGATGGCGATCGTCTGGTAGTGATTTCAGGTAACGGCCAAATAATCTGGCCAGATCAATTAATGATGATTTTTGCCCGCGATATTTTAAAGCGCAATCCAGGCGCAGATATTGTTTTTGATGTAAAAAGCAGCAAGCGTCTGGCCGAGATAGTGCGCAAGCATTTCGGTCGTCCAGTCATGTGTAAAACCGGTCATTCCCATATCAGAAAAGCCGTCCATCACAACAAGGCCCCACTGGGCGGCGAGTTTAGCGGACATATCTTCTTCAATGATCGCTGGAAAGGGTTTGATGATGGCCTCTACGCTGCGACACGTTTACTTGAGATACTTTGTTCCCAGTGCGATAGTACTGACAAAACACTAGATCAAATCATTGGCCGATTTGATAGTAGCAGTTACACCTCAGAAATATTAATTCCGGTGCCAGATGATGAAAAATTTGAGATCATGCAAACACTGCTCTCTGGCTGCCAGTTTGACGATGCTGAGATTGTCAGTTTAGATGGACTGCGGGCAGAATATCCCTATGGTTGGGGGCTGATTAGAGCATCCAATACCTCAGGCAACTTGACCCTGCGCTTCGAAGCAGACGATGATGCCAGTCTGGAAAAGGTCAAACAGGCCTTCCGCAGGGAATTATTACCCTTTATTAACCAAATAGAAGACTTTATCTAACTATGTCACTAAGTCGTAATGAAGCACAGACTACCGCGCAGGTTATCTCCCGTGCGCTTCCCTACATCCAACGTTTCGCCGGCAAAACAGTTGTCGTTAAATATGGCGGCAACGCCATGGTCGACGACCGCCTAAAAGAAAGCTTTGCCCGCGATATCGTGTTGATGAAAGCCGTGGGTATTAATCCCGTGGTGGTGCATGGCGGAGGCCCACAGATTGGCGAACTGCTCGAGCGCCTAGATATTAAATCAGAGTTTATCGATGGCATGCGTGTGACCGACAGTAAAACCATGGACGTGGTCGAGATGGTACTGGGCGCCACGATCAACAAAGAGATTGTTAATCTGATCAGCAATGCCGGGGGCAAAGCCTTTGGCGTTACCGGTAAAGACGGCCAGCTGATCAAAGCTAAGAAAATGCGTGTGTCGCACAAAACTCCAGAGATGTCAGTACCAGAAATTATCGATATTGGTCATGTTGGCGAAGTAGAATCAATCAATAAATCCGTGATCAACATGCTAGAGCAGGGCGGCTTTATCCCGGTAATTGCTCCCATAGGCGTCGGCTTAGACGGTGAATCCTACAACATTAATGCTGATCTGGTCGCAGGTAAAGTCGCTGAAGTGTTACAGGCAGAAAAGCTGATGCTATTGACCAACGTCTCAGGACTGCAAGATAAAGAGGGCGAAGTTCTAACCGGCCTCAGCGTAGATCGCGTCGACGAATTGATTGCCGACGGCACGATTTATGGCGGCATGCTGCCAAAGATTTCCTGCGCCTTAGATGCTGTTAAGTCTGGTGTTCCCTACGCGCATATTATTGATGGCCGTGTCGATCACGCGGTGATGCTAGAAATATTCACCGACGAAGGTGTCGGCACACTAATCACCAATCAAGAACTGACAGGAGCATCCTGATGGCGGGCAAAAGAGGTTCTAGAGCACAGGAAATACTCCAAGCTCTGGCACGCATGCTAGAGACATCACGTGGCGGCCGTATAACAACGGCGGCCCTAGCTGCCGAGCTGGGTGTATCAGAAGCGGCTCTCTATCGACACTTCCCCAGCAAGACGCGGATGTACGAAGGTCTGATAGAATTTATTGAAGAAACCATTTTTACGCGAGTGCGCACCATCGTCAGTGACGAGCCAGATGCGGCAAACCAGTGTTATCGCATTCTCAGTTTGGTACTCACCTTCTCGGAAAAGAATCCAGGTATCTCACGCATACTAAATGGCGACGCACTGACCGGAGAAACCGGCAGGCTACACGAACGCATCGCCGTGTTTTTTGATCGTTTGGAATCGCAACTAAAGCAGACATTACGTGAAGCTGAGATTCGCGATGGCCTCAAGCTCAGCGTGCCAGTTTCAGTAGCCGCTAATATCATGCTGGTGAGTGCTGAGGGAAAGATCAGCCAGTTTGTTCGCACTGGCTTTAAGCAGCCGCCGACTCAGTTTTGGACAGAGCAATGGCAGCTCATTACAGCGCAGATGTTTGCTGAATAAATAGCGCCGCAAACCGCACCTCATAATATTGATAGGGCGCATTGGTCGTGCGCTGGTCTTCTTGACGCTCCTCCAGTAACTGCAGAATTTCACGGGCCAATAACTTGAGCGTGCGACTTTTTAGAACGCTGACTTCTGAGCGTCTTTAGCACCCGACCCTGTTCATTAATGGCTCCATAACCATAACAGCCTCAGATGACAGCGTATCGCCGTTAACCAACTGTACTTATAGCAGTAAAGCTCTTTTGCAGTGGCCTAGGGAGTCACCAACCATAGAAAAAAGCAATACCGCTTTTATCATACGCCGTACTCGTGCCGATAGGTTTTAATTTCCTCAACCAGTGTTGCCATATCCGACTGAGATTCGAGATAGGTCAAAATATCATCCATATCAATAATGCTAATAACCGGAATGCCAAACTGCTGCTCCACTTCCTGTATTGCTGACTTAGCAGAATTGCCGCGCTCTTTGCGGTCCAGACCTATTACCACCCCCGCTGCCTCAGCACCCGCCAGCTCAACCATTGCCATCACTTCGCGAATCGCCGTACCAGCCGTAATCACATCATCAATAATGAGGACTCTGCCTTCCAGCGGGGCGCCAACAAGGGTGCCACCCTCACCATGACTTTTTGCCTCTTTTCGATTAAAGCAGTATGGCACATCCATATTGTGGTGCTCGGCTAAAGCGACTGAGGTTGCCGCCGCCAGTGTGATGCCTTTATAGGCTGGGCCAAAAAGTACATCGAATTGCACACCGGATTCTACGATTGCAGCGGCATAACAACGCCCCAAGATAGCCAGGGCCTTACCCTGATAAAATTCTCCCGCATTAAAAAAATGTGGTGAAATACGCCCAGACTTAAGCCTAAACTGACCAAATTTCAGCGCGCCGCTATTGAGCGCATTATCAATAAATTGTGTTTTGTAAGTATTTTTCATAGGTCTGATTTACGTCTCAGTTAAAATTTCTGCTAACTATTTTTCTGCTTACTGAGCCAGAGCCATATTTTGCACGCGCACCAGATCGGCTATGCCGCGCTTAGCTAGATCCAACATCTCATTTAATTCTTCAGCACTAAAAGGCGCAGCCTCAGCAGTGCCCTGCACCTCGATAAAGCCACCATCGGCATTCATTACCACATTCATATCTGTCTCTGCGTTGGAATCCTCAGCATAATCCAGATCCAGCACTGGAGTACCCTGGTAAACACCCACAGAAACAGAGGCGATCATATTGACCAGCGGATCACCGCTGATTAATTTTTTACGCTGCAAATGGCGAATGGCATCGACCAGCGCCACCATGGCGCCAGTGATAGAGGCTGTGCGTGTGCCACCATCAGCCTGAATCACATCACAATCGATGTTGACTGTATGCTCACCAAGTTGCTTAAGATCTACTGCGGCACGCAACGAGCGACCAATTAAACGCTGAATTTCCTGAGTGCGACCACTTTGCTTACCACGTGCCGCCTCACGACCCATACGGCTATTGGTAGAGCGGGGCAACATGCCATACTCTGCCGTCACCCAACCCTCACCTTTACCACGCAAAAACCTTGGCACTCCAGGCTCAACGCTAGCAGTACAAATAACTTTTGTATTACCAAACTCAACCAACACAGATCCCTCGGCGTGACAGGTAAAATCGCGGGTAATCTTTACGGGTCTAAGTTGCTCGGGACGTCGGCCACTGGGTCTGTTCATAATAGGGTTCCTGGAAATGGGGTTGCAAAAAAATTTGCGGAATTGTAGCAAATCTACCACCCAGTTAACCGCCTTTGTTACCATGGCGCTTCATAAATAGTTAGATTGGACACAAAATATGCCACGCAGTATGACCGCATTTGCTAGAAACACCGTCGATTTCAGCTGGGGTTCAGTCTCCTGTGAGCTGCGCTCGGTAAATCATCGCTTTTTAGAAACCGGATTTCGTCTACCCGAAACCATGCGTGAAGTTGAAATGCAGCTGCGCGAAATCGCGCGTAAGAAGCTGACGCGCGGCAAAGTCGATATAGCGTTACAGGTCGCCTTTAATAATAACGATGCTGCGGTAAGTGCAGATATGGTGCTGGCCAAGCGCTATATTGATATTGCAGAACAGATGGCTAACGAACTGCAAAACCCGGCACCCATCTCACCGCTGGAGATTATGCGCTGGCCCGGCATTCTTAAAGATCAGGATGTCGAAAGCCAAAGTCTGCACAAGGCGGCGATACAAACCTTTAGCGAAACCGTTGATCAACTGCTTGAAGGACGCCAGCGCGAGGGTGATAAGCTCGCGGAAATGATTGAACAGCGTCTAAGCGGTATTGAAACACAGGTTGCTATCGTGCGTGAGAACCTGCCGGCCATTCTTGAGCATCAGCGCACGCGTCTCAATGAGAAGCTCGAAAGTCTTCGCGCTCAGGTTGATGAAGACAGGTTAGAACAAGAGATGGTTATTATTTCCAATCGCGCCGATGTCGACGAAGAACTCGATCGCCTAGAGGCCCATATTAGCGAAATTCGCCGTGTTCTAAACAGCAAAGAATCCATTGGCCGGCGTCTGGACTTTTTAATGCAAGAATTAAATCGCGAAGCCAATACATTGGGCTCTAAGTCGATTGCTGGTGTTACCACTCAGGCATCCGTAGAGCTCAAAGTACTGATCGAACAGATGCGCGAGCAGATTCAGAATATCGAATAATGCGCACGGTTACCTCTGCACTAATTTTCTGCCTAGCTCTACTGAGTAGCCAGGCATATGCATTTGGTGCTGACGGGCATCGCATCGTCAGCAAAATTGCCGAGAATCGTTTTAGTGTAAAAACCGCTGTGGCGATTAATGCCATAACCGACGGTCAAGATCTGGCTGAATTATCACTCTGGCCAGACCGAGTTCGCTATCTCCCCGCCTGGGAGCAATCTAAATATTGGCACTACATCAGCATTGATGATCATGAGCCGTTTGCCGGTCTGCGACGCCATAGTGACGGCGATGTGCTCTCGGCGTTGGAATACTTTTACGCAGATCTGCAAAATTTACAGCTGGCCAAAAAACAGCAAATAGAGACGCTGGCCTTCTTTATACATTTTGTCGCAGATATTCATCAGCCACTCCATGTAGGCCGGCGCGATGATCGCGGTGGTAATAAGATAGAAATAAATTGGCTCAAAATGCCTCGGGCTACCAACCTGCATAGAGTTTGGGATAGCCTAATTATTGATACAGAGAATAAAACCCCAAACCAATACAGCCAGATGCTCAATCGGGCAAGCACAGCCCAGATCGCCCAGTGGCAGAACAGTCAGTTTTTAGACTGGGCTCGCGAATCAAAAGCACTGCGCCGCCAAGTGTATAATTTTAGTCCCGCAAACGAGCGCGGGCGTATTCTGATAGGCCCTGACTATATTAGTCGCAATAAGCCCATTATTGAGCGGCGACTACTGATGGCCGGAATTCGTCTGGCCGACAGCCTCAACCGTATTTTCGACCCTGAATACAGTGGGCAGCCATAAACAACGAATTTTTTATTACAGCAGGCATAGAATCTGGAATAATTAGTATCTCTTGTTAACCGCGCTGTTTTTTATGCGCCATTTTTTTAAGTAATGGATTAAATCGAACTATGGGCAATGGCACCTTATTTATTATTTCAGCACCCTCAGGTGCAGGTAAAACAAGCTTGGTGAACGAAATCCTTGGCCGCATGGAAAATATTCAAGCGTCAATCTCACATACCACCAGAGATCGTCGGCCCGGTGAACAAGACGGTATTAACTACCATTTTGTTGACCATGATTCATTTTTGAGCATGATCGGCGAAAATGCCTTTCTCGAACATGCCCAGGTGTTCGGTAATTACTATGGCACCTCAGAGCAATGGGTGAGAGCCACATTGGCGGCAGGGACAGATGTGATTCTTGAAATCGACTGGCAGGGCGCTGAGCAGGTGAGACGTAAGTTTAATGAAAGCAAAAGTATTTTCATTCTGCCTCCCTCAAAGAAAGCGCTGCGCGAACGCTTAAATGGTCGCGGTCAGGACGACGCTGATGTTATTGCAAAACGCATCGCTGCTGCGACCGAAGAAATGAGTCACTATGTTGAAGCAGACTATCTGGTAATCAACGACGACTTTGAGGTTGCAAGCAGTGAACTCGATGCCATTATTACCGCCATGCGCTGCCAACAACCGGTTCAGGGTGTTGAAAAATTACTGCTGGATTTATTGTCGTAACCCCAGTCTTTAGGTAAACTGGTGGATCTTGCAGCAGATCGCTGCACCAAATAGAACACATTATTTAGACTGGCGGAAATAAAATGGCTCGCATTACTGTAGAAGATTGTTTGGATCACGTAGATAACCGTTTTGAATTAGTGATGGTTGGCTCCAAACGCGCACGTCAACTGGCCGTTGAAGGTCGCCCGGCACTGATTGACGAAGAAAATGATAAGCCTACCGTTATTGCCCTGCGTGAAATTGCCCAAGGTCTGGTCACACCAGATATTCTTACCGAAGTTGTGCAAGACTACGAAATCGTTGACGCTGCTGAAGAGACTGCTGAAACTGCCGAGGCTCCCCAAGAGCCAACTGTCTAAAGCTCTACTCAGAAACGGGGGAGGGCCGCAATAAAGTGCTAAATGTACTCACGGATAAACTCTCCTCCTACCTCGAGCCAAAAGAAGTCGCTAAGGTCGAGCGCGCCTACAGATACTCTGAACAATGCCACCGCGGCCAGATGCGCCAAAGTGGCGACCCCTACATTACCCACCCTCTCGCTGTTGCCAATATTTTGGCCGATATGCATATGGATCATGAGAGCCTTATGGCTGCTCTGCTACATGATGTTATCGAAGATACAGGCGTAACCAAAGGTCAGATTAGTCGTCGCTTTGGACGTACCGTTGCCGACCTAGTCGACGGCGTTAGTAAACTGACTGAAATCGAATTCGAATCCAAAGCCGAGCAGCAGGCCGAAAGCTTTCAAAAAATGACGCTGGCCATGTCGCGGGATATCCGCGTGGTCTTAGTCAAGCTAGCAGATCGGCTGCACAATATGCGGACGCTGGGTGTACTAGCCCCGGCGAAGCGTCGTCGTATCGCCCGCGAAACCTTGGATATTTATGCGCCTATCGCCCAGCGTTTAGGCATCAATGATATCCGTCTGGAGTTTGAAGACTTAGGCTTTGCCGCCATGTATCCGCTGCGCCACCAGCGTTTGCGTGAAGCCATGAAAGCCGCTCGAAAAAACCGCAAAGAAATAGTCGCAGAGATTCATCAGGCCATTGAAATGCGCCTAGAAAATGAATCTTTCCCTGCGCTGGTCAAAGGCCGCGAAAAACATCTGTGGAGCATCTATAAAAAGATGCGCACCAAGAAAAAATCCTTTCGCGACATTATGGACGTCTTCGCCTTTCGGCTAGTGGTCGACAGCGCAGATGACTGCTACCGCATACTTGGCATGATGCATAATATTTTCAAGCCTGTGCCAGGTGAATTTAAAGACTATATAGCTATTCCCAAGGCCAATGGCTATCAGTCACTGCATACAGTGTTAGTGGGTATGCATGGTGTGGTTATCGAAGTACAGATTCGCACTAAAGAGATGGAGCGAATGGCCAACTATGGTATTGCCGCGCACTGGGAATACAAAACGGGCAGCCAAAATGTTGATGGAAACCAGCGTCGTGCCAATCGCTGGGTTCAGGGCTTATTGGAAATGCAGAAACAGGCCGGCGATTCGCTTGAATTTCTTGAGCATGTAAAAGCTGATCTATTTCCTGACGAGGTCTATGTCTTCAGCCCCAAGGGCACAATCGTCGAGCTGCCCTCCGGTGCTACCGCCGTCGATTTTGCCTATTCAGTACACACAGGCATTGGTGATAGCTGTATTGCCTGTCGAGTTGATGGTGAGCTAACCCCGTTATCAGAGCAGTTGCAGAGTGGCCAAAAAATCGAAATTATCACTGCCGAGGGTGCACAACCTAACCCCAATTGGCTGAATTTTGTAGTCACCGCAAAAGCGCGTAGTGCGATCCGTCATTTTCTTAAAAATCAGCAGCATGATGAGTCTGTGGATCTAGGTAAAAGGCTGCTAGATCAGGCCCTAGCGAACTTGGGCACACAGTATAACCAGCTGAAAAAATCGCAGATTAAACGGCTGTTAAAAGAAACAGGCGCCTCGACCTTTGAATACGTGCTCCAGCAAATAGGTCTCGGCAATCGGGTGCCATTTGCAGTGGCAAACTTGCTGGTGCCCGCCAGTAAGCGTGAAGTTGCCGACGGCAAAAAGAATAATACATTGCCAGTGGTTATCGATGCCTCCGATGGCTTGCTACTGCACTACGGGCGCTGCTGTCATCCCATTCCCGGCGACCCAATTCTAGGTCATATCTCACCAGGTAAGGGGCTGGTTATTCACTATGAGTCCTGCCGTAATCTAAAAGAAATACGCTCCAATCCAGAGAAGTGCATGCCATTGACTTGGTCAACGGTGGTGAAGGGCGAATTTCCCGTGGAGATAAAAGTAGAAGTCACACCAGAGCGTGGCTTTATTGCTGCACTGGCATCGCGGATGACCGAAGAAGATGCCACCATCGAACATATAAGCGTTAACGAAAAGGATTCATTTACCAGTATTGTCGATGTGGTTCTTAGTGTTCGCGACCGCATCCACCTCGCCGATATAATGCGTCGTGCCCGCAGCCTCAAACCTGTGCGCCGCATTTATCGAGTCACAAATAAGTAGTCAAGGAAACCATTATGCCCAATAAAGCCATTATCCATACCGACAGCGCTCCGGCCGCTATTGGCACCTATAGTCAGGCGGTAAAGGTCAACAACACCGTTTATTTGTCTGGTCAAATTCCCTTGGATCCAGTCACAATGACACTGGTCGACGGAGATATTGGCGAGCAAATTCATCAGGTCTTTAAAAACCTGCTCGCCGTCTGTGAGGCATCGGGTGGCGATCTAAGCAATATCGTTAAGCTCAATATATTTCTCACCGACCTGAGTCATTTTCCAATTGTAAATGAGATTATGGATCAACATTTTGCCCAGCCCTATCCGGCACGTGCAGCGATCGGTGTCAGCGAGTTACCCAAGGGCTCAATGGTTGAAATGGATGGTATTCTAGTTATCTAAAGTGCTATTTACTGGTCGGCCATCAATGCCAGGTAACCCTCTTTATAGCTGGGGAAAATAAACTCATAACCACTGTCCAACAGGCGCTGATTACTGCAGCGCCTGATTGATTTTTGCTCCACGGTCTCATCTGTTAATTCAACCTGCATTTGCGTCGCTAACCAGCTGCGCATCTTATGTTGAGTCACCGGCGCGCAGTCGGTGGCTAGGTAAAGCGGTTCAATGGGCCTGTTCTGGGCAAAACGCTCAATCAAATGCGCCAGCACCCCAGCGCAATCCTCACTGTGAATTCTATTGCTCCACTGTTCAGGCGTTGCGGGTCGACCCACACCGGCCTTGATTTGACTGAGCATGCGTGTGCGCCCCGGCCCATAGATACCAGAGAATCTAACAATTGAATGGGCGCAGGGTAAACTCTGTATCTGCTGCTCAGCCTCAAGTAATAACTTGCCAGAAAAACTGGCGGGATGAGTCGGCGACGCCTCATCGACCCAGTCACCCTGATTATTGCCATAGACACTGGTGCTAGATACCCAGATAACCAGCTTTGGCTTGAGCTCAATATTACCAATAGCAGTGGCCAGCGCAGTGGCACCTGCAAGATAAGATTGGCGATAGGCCTGCTCAGTAAATTGATCCGGTGTTAGAGTCACCACCACCACATCGAAGCCTGCACTAAGAATTTCTTCTAGACCCTGAGTATCCGCCATATTGCCGACGATAGGAGAAATAGCATCCGGCAGATTTTGCGGATGACGTCTAAGACCAAAACATTGATAGTTCGGCGTTAACCGCGCCCCAGTCCGTTGTCCAATATCACCACAACCTGCTAATAAAACTTTCAATTAGTATTCTCTCTTTAATAAAAATTAGCTATGCTTGCTGCTCAGATAAAGGTTTCTCACTTATGACTCTCACCGAACTTCGCTATATAGTCACCTTGGCTCAGGTTCAGCATTTTGGTCAGGCAGCGGAACGCTGCAATGTCAGCCAGCCGACGCTGAGTATAGCGGTTAAAAAACTCGAAAGTGAACTAGGTGTCGATCTTTTTGAGCGCTCTAAAAGCAGTGTGCGCCTGACGCCCATTGGCCAGAATATTGTTGATCAATCCCAGCGCGTACTTGAAGAGGCGGCGGCCATTAAAGATATTGCCACCGCCGGTAAAGACCAGCTCAGCAGCCCGCTGCATGTCGGCGCAATCTTTACCATTGGCCCTTATCTATTTCCGCATTTTATTCCCGCCCTGCAAAAAGCAGCACCTCAGATGCCGCTGATTATTGAAGAGGGGTACACCAGTAACTTGCGCAAGCGTCTGCGCAGCGGTGAAGTCGATGTTATTGTTGTGGCCCTGCCCTTTACCGAACCCGATGTTGTGGTGCAGCCGCTCTACGATGAACCCTTTGTGCTGTTGATGCCCGAGGGCCACCCCCTAGCCGCGAAAAAAGAAATACAGCGCAGTGATTTGGATGGCGAGAATGTGCTCATGATGGGTGAGGGTCATTGCTTTAGGGACCAAGTCATTGAGGCTCTGCCCAATATCAATCAACAGCCAACCACAGCCGCGCCTATTCGCACTATGACTGAAGGCAGCTCCTTGGAGACCCTCTGCTATATGGTCGCATCTGGTCTGGGCATTACCATTCTTCCCCAATCCGCGGCGATTGGCGCCGAATATCGCGGTGCCTCACTCATTACGCGCCCCTTTGCCGGAGCGACTCCGGCTCGCACCACGGCATTGGCATGGCGTGCTAGCTTCCCACGGCACAAAGCCATAGATGCACTGCGCAATGCTATCTATGACCGCAGCCTGCCTGGGCTCGGCGTCATTAACAGCTAATGTCAGAGACTGCTCTCGACAGGCGAAGCGTAGGCACTCTGCATGGAGTGGGTCCACAGCTGGCCACCAAGTTAAAGAAGCTAGGTCTGTATAGTATTCAGGATTTACTCTTTCACCTGCCGCTGCGCTATATCGATCGCACCCAAATTACGCCTATCGGCGGTATTCAGCCGATGACGGAAGTCGTTATTGAAGGGGAAGTCCGCGCCAGCGATGTGGTCTTTGGTCGGCGTCGCAGCCTTGTTTGCCGACTTCAAGATCACACCGGCGTAGTGACTCTGCGCTTTTTTCACTTTAATCGCGCTCAACAGGAGCGTCTAAAGCCCGGTGCTACATTGCGCTGCTTTGGTGAGGTACGGCGGGGCAAATCTGGTGTTGAGCTCTATCATCCTGAATATCAATATCTCGATCAGGCCAACCCTCCGCAGCTAGAAGATAAGCTGACGCCGATCTATCCGGCAACCGAGGGGATTACTCAGGGTCGTATACGCGACCTCTGTGGTCAGGCCTTAGATTTACTCAAAGATCACAGCGTCCGCGAATTATTGCCTCAGGGCATTAGCACTGACCTGCACCGTGAACTTGCCTATTCCCTACCCGACGCATTGCGGCTACTGCATAACCCACCGCCAGGCACTGCGCTTAATCTACTGGCTGAAGGCGAGCACCCGGCGCAGCAGCGTTTGGCCGCTGAAGAGCTGATTGCCCATAATTTAAGTTTGCTTAAACTGCGTCAAAAGGTGCAACAACAGCAGGCGCCCGTGTTGAGCGAAGATAAAACCGCGTCAGCGACGTTCTTGGATCAACTGCCGTTTGATCTCACCGCAGCACAGCAGCGAGTGGCCACTGAGATAAGCACCGATATAGGCAGCGCGATCCCAATGCTGCGGCTAGTACAGGGCGATGTGGGTTCCGGTAAGACCGTGGTAGCCGCGCTGGCCGCCGTTCAGGCCATTGCCAATGGCCATCAGGTCGCACTGATGGCACCCACAGAAATTCTCGCCGATCAGCACCGCATTAACTTTGAGCAATGGTTGCGACCTCTGGGCATTCGCATCGCTTACCTGACCGGCAAGGTCAAAGGCAAGGCACGCGAGGTCCAGCTCGAAGCCATCGCCAATGGGACGGCCAAAATGGTGATTGGCACCCATGCGCTATTTCAAGAGACAGTAGAATTTAATGATCTCGGCCTCAGTATTATTGATGAGCAACATCGTTTTGGCGTGCACCAGCGTCTGGCGCTGCGCAAAAAGGGCTTTAGGCCAGAGGGACCTAGCTTAAGTGGCCCCGCACCCCACCAGCTGATTATGACCGCAACCCCAATACCGCGAACTCTGGCGATGAGCGCCTATGCGGATCTCGATTGCTCGGTTATTGATGAACTGCCGCCGGGACGCACACCGGTAGAGACCGTAGTGTTGAGCAACCTGCGCCGCAATGATGTTATCGCGCGCGTGCGCGCCTCATGTGGCAGTGGCCGTCAGGCATATTGGGTCTGTACACTGGTTGAAGAATCCGAGGTGTTAGAAGCACAGGCCGCTGAAGTCACCGCGGGCGAACTGCAGCTTATGCTGCCCGAACTCTCTATTGGTTTAGTTCACGGACGCCTAAAACCCAGAGAAAAACTCGAGATTATGACCGCTTTTAAAGCCGGTGAGATTGACTTACTAGTAGCCACTACCGTTATTGAAGTAGGCGTAGATGTACCCAATGCCAGTCTGATGATTATTGAAGATTCAGCGCGTCTGGGTCTCTCTCAGCTGCATCAGCTGCGCGGTAGAGTAGGCCGCGGCTCCCTGAGTAGTCACTGTGTCTTGCTCTATAGCCCACCTATTTCTGGCAATGGCAGCGCCCGGCTCAAAATTATGCGCGAGACCAACGACGGCTTTAAGATTGCCGAAAAAGATCTCGAGCTACGTGGACCCGGCGAAGTACTGGGTACCCGCCAAACCGGTGATATGCAGCTACATATTGCCGACCTCCAGCGCGATGGCCATATGTTGCCGCAAATCAAAAGCCTGGCTCAGGATTTACTCCTTAATCACCCGCAAAATGTCGATGCCCTGATAACTCGCTGGCTCGGCTACAGCGAACAATACGCTCAAGCCTGAGCACTTAAAATCACACCAAATTAATCTGTCTAAATTGTTTCAATTTTATGACAACGCCCTATACTGCGATCAAGAATAGAGGATCGCTATATGGCATTTAGTAACCCCATTTCAAATCTGTTTGGCAAGTCGCCAATCAAACCACTGCAAGAGCATATGTCGCTGGTCGTTAGCTGCGCCGCATTGCTGGAGCCTTTCTTTGAGGCAGTGATTGCCCACAAGTGGACCAAAGCCAGCGATCTCTTCGATAAGATTGCCGATCAAGAGAATCTGGCAGATGATCTGAAAAAGCAATTTCGTCTAAGCATGCCCAGCACGCTGTTTATGCCTGTTTCACGCACCGATTTGCTCAATATCCTCGCCCAGCAAGATGATATTGCCAATATCAGCAAAGATGTTTGCGGCATAGTACTGGGACGTGAAATGGATATTCCCAGTGCCCTTCAGGCCGACTTTATGGGTTTTGTGAAAAGCACTATCGAAACCAGTAAAAAAGCCCTGAAAGCCATTAATGAGCTGGATGAGCTATTGGAGACCGGATTTACCGGGCAAGAAGTAAAGTTTGTTAAAAAGTTAATTCGCGAGCTGGATGCTCAGGAACAGAGGGTCGACAAAAAGGAGCGCAAGCTGCGTCACCGCCTGTTCAAGTTAGAAGCTGACATGCCTCCAGTGAATGTCATGTTTCTGTACAGCACCATCGACAATATCGGTGCCATCGCAGACACCGCAGAACGTGTAGGCAATCGCCTCGAACTTCTGCTCGCAAAATAATAACTTCTCGGAACAGTCTCCATGGATATTTTTACAACATACGGCACCATTTTAATCATCATGGCCGCGGCCTTCGGCTTTTTTATGGCCTGGGGCGTAGGGGCAAACGATGTCGCCAACGCTATGGGTACCTCCGTAGGTTCCAAAGCCCTGACCATCAAGCAGGCCATTTTAATTGCTATGGTGTTCGAGTTTGCCGGCGCGTATTTAGCGGGCGGTGAAGTCACCTCCACCATCCGCAAAGGCATAGTCGACTCGGGGGTATTTGCCGATAAACCGGATCTCTTGGTGTTTGGTATGCTCTCAGCGCTCTTAGCTGCAGGCACCTGGCTAATGCTCGCCAGCTTTATGGGCTGGCCGGTGTCTACCACGCACAGCATTGTCGGTGCTATTGTTGGCTTTGCCGCAGTTGGCGTGTCTAGCGACGCCGTTAACTGGGACAAGGTTAGCACCATTGTAGCTAGCTGGGTTGTATCACCGGTTATGGCCGGCACTATCTCTTTCGCGATCTTTAGAAGCGTACAGCGCCTCATTCTTATCCACGACAATCCCTTTGAACGCGCCAAGAAATACGCCCCCATGTATATGTTTGCCGTAGGCTTCTTAATGGCCATGGTGACATTGCTCAAAGGCCTCAAGCATGTATTTAAAGATGTGGGTATCAAACTATCCTTTGGTGAGAACGCCTTGGTCGCCGTAGGCTTCGGTATTTTGGTCGCTATTATAGGTACCTATCTGCTCAGCAAGGTGCAGCGCGACGAGGGTAAAGAAGAGAATAATCGTTTTTACAATGTTGAGAAAGTCTTTGCCGTACTGATGATCTTCACTGCCTGTAGCATGGCCTTTGCCCATGGCTCCAATGATGTAGCCAACGCCGTTGGTCCACTGGCCGCCGTTGTTAACGTGGTCAGTTCTGGTGGTGATATTGCCGCTAAAAGCACCATGCCCAGCTGGATATTGCTGCTAGGTGGTGGCGGTATCGTCTTTGGTCTGGCCACCTATGGCTTTAAAGTGATGGGCACCATTGGCCGCAAAATTACCGAGCTAACCCCAAGCCGTGGCTTTGCTGCCGAACTGGGTGCAGCGGCTACTGTAGTACTGGCCTCAGGTACTGGCCTGCCAATTTCTACAACGCATACATTGGTGGGCGCAGTGTTGGGTGTAGGTATGGCTAGAGGTATTGGTGCGATCAATCTGAGAATGGTGGGCTCTATCTTCCTTTCATGGGTAGTCACACTACCGGCTGGTGCCGGGCTGTCGATCCTATTCTTCTTTTTCTTTAAGGGTGTGTTCAGCTAAAAGACAGACCATTAGAAAGAGCGAAATAGCAAAAAGCCCGACGAATTTAAAATTCTTCGGGCTTTTTTAATCTCGCTGCAGAGATATCAGAGATTTTTTAATTGAATTAATAGCGCTAACGCCTCGGCGGCATTTGCCTGCGGCACAAACACGTGGTCATGATAGTAACCGGCAATAATATTAGCACTGATATCATAGGCTGCCAGCTTGCCCGCTATTACCGCAGTTAACCCCACTGACTCTAGACTTGAATGCACCTGCAGACTAATACAGCCAAAAAGCCCCTCATAATTTAATCCAGCGGCATCAGCATGTGCCTGTGTGAGAACCAGTGTCAGCCCTTCTTTCTCTTGAAAACTGGCTATCGGCTGAGCCTCAGCATAGTCACCATAATTAGCATTCGCAGCGGTGCAAAATACATAGGACTCATCGAGCATGATGGGTGCTAAACTTTTCAAAATCGATTTTAGGTCTGTTTCACCCGACACAGTATTAATCCTTTGGCTTTGGTTTCGCAAAGCAAACAAATGGCACGGCAAAAGGCCCGAATAACACAGCCATCCAACCCCAAAATCGAGTATTGGCGCCACGCTCTTTAGCTATTACGTAGCAGACATAGATGCAAAAAATATTAATCGTCACCAGAATATAAGCCGTGATCATTGAGTCAGCTCTTCACTAAAGTGGTAGCTGGCAATCGTAAAGCCCTGAGCGAAATAAAACTTATGGGCCTGATCACGCTGGGTACCAGAGTCAAGATGAAACCATTTACAACCCGCCACCTGAGCTTCAGCACGAAGCCAGTCAATCATCTGCTGACCAAAACCCTTTGAGCGTTGCGCCTCGGCAGTGACTAAGTCATCCACATAGCAGTGCTTGCCCATAAACAAATTGCTGTAAATACGGTACCCCGCTGCCGCCACCACCTCAGCATCCTGCTCTATAAAGGCCAGTCGAAACCCATCCTCTTCCATAGCGCGAACCGTCGCCAAAAACTCGTCTTGCATAAGGTGGGGACGCAACTCAGCCAAAACATGAAAACAGCGTTCTATTTCGCTATCGGTAATTGCTCGGCATGGCATGCGTCACCTCTATTTAGTATTTCAAAGGACCGCATCATCTCATGGCAGCACAGTTGCAAACAATGCTATTAATACGCTCCTGTTGGACCATATCAGTAATCGCTTGATAGAAGTTCTGTAAATCAGCCCGCTCAAAAAATGAAGTATTTGGGCCGCATGTAGCTGCGCGTTTTCTAGTTCGGTTATTTATATTCTTCGAATCCAATAAATCCATTTCATTTTCTCCATTTGAATAGTTTTAAAACATGTACCGCCGCACACCTCAAACTCACCGCGAGTTATTTTTTAGCCCGACCAAAAATATCAAGCCTCACGTTGGGACTTGATCGTGAAACCTAGCGCATTTTAATATGAGGTGTGGCTGCAAATTAGAGAGCGATCTCTACAGCCTGTAGACGGATGTATATTAAACATAGACTAAATTATTGGCGGGCGAGCGCAAGATAAGACAAGGCTGAACGTAGCGCTCAAGAATCCTTAAGAGGAATTTTGGCAAGACTATTAGCCCAAGGGCCAGTAGGTTTGGCGGCGGTACTATTATTCTTACTACTTGCGGCAGCAGGCTGGTTAGCAAAAGCAGCGATATAAAGAGCTTCAACCTTGTCTCGAGCCCACGGCGTTCGGCGCAGAAATTTCAGACTGGACTTTACTGATGGATTACTTTTAAAGCAGTTTATATTGATATTGCGCGCCAAGTATTCCCAGCCATAGCGCTTCTCAAGGCGTGTCACCACCTGCTCCAGAGTAATTCCATGAAGCGGGTTATTAGGTTGGGGGTCCGGCATAGTTTGTCGCCCTGGCACTCAATATCATTGGAGCAACACTATACATCGATTTTAGGTGAGAGGCTCTTGCGCAGCAAGAGATAACCGAAGATACCAGATGATTCCAGCTTTAAAGGTAGTTATAAGTGAGGCAAAAACACTGAATTTCGGTAGTGATTTACGAGGCGGCTAAGCGCTCTGTTTGGCATTCTGACGAACCCATCTCAAACTCGCGGCAGATCCAGGGGCGGTTGTCATAAATAGTGCACAGCATCGTACGCCGGTCCACTGCGGAGCACCAGCCGTCCTCTAGACGGGCCATAGTTTCGGCTCCCCAGCGATCGGCTTTAATGTGCTCTGCTGGCACGCCAGTGTCGGTAATCAACATGACCTCCAGCTTACAGCAGGCGGCTTTGCAGCTAGAACAGCTAATACTGGCGTCATGCAGGTTTTTCAGATCAATGGTCATCACCAGAAGTCAGGCGAAATATGAACAGCAGTAATTAGTAATCTCGTGCACCTTCACGCAAAATTTGGCATTGGCGGAAACCTCAAAAGACATACCGCCAGTGATGCTGACCCAGTCAGAGGCCTCAGGCAGCAATACATCCATCGCGCCAGAGGAGATCTCCATCAGCTCCTGCACCTCAGTTCCAAACTCATATTCGCCGGGCAGCATAACCCCGAGAGTCTTCTTAGTGCCGTCGGCAAAAATGATTGTACGGCTTATCACCTGGCCATCAAAATAGACATTGGCTTCTTTGGCGACTGATACATGGGTAAATTCGGACATCGGGGTAATAACCTTTTATAAGTATTTATGGCAGCTGACAAAAGCCTTGAGGAGGAACATCAAGTGCACTATTGAACTTGCTGGATAGGTTCTGAAAGGCCACCAGACCCGTCAGTTCGACGATGGTATCATCATCAAATACAGATTTTAAGCGCCGCATTAAATCATCCGTTACCTGTCGATCGGAATAGGTAATGGCTTCAGCATACTCGAGCGCCAGCCTTTCAGTGGCATTAAAATTATTCGATTGCTGCCACTGTTCAAGTGCCTCTACTTTTTCCATAGAGCCGGCCCGATTAGCCAATGTCATCGCATTAATATCCACACAAAAGGCACACCAATTAAGCTGCGACACACGCACAGTGACCAGTGAGCGTAACACCGAGTCTAGGGGCGAGCGCCTGCGATCTAACACGCCATAGAGGATCGCCACTGCTGCAAAAAGCTTAGGTACGCGTCCCCAAAGCAGCCCAGGATCGAGTACAGCGCCATATTTGCGCCGTTGATTCCAAAAGAACGGCCGGAGCCAGAAGGGATATTTTGCTACGGGTTTTACCGAAACGCGCATAATGATTTTCCCATACGAAAATAAGTTTTTAGCGGCCAACCATGAACCGCAATTAAAGCGGCAGGCGCGCGCCTTCAATTGCTATATTAAAGCCCTTGGACTTTACATAGTTAGTTTCTTCACTGTTTGGATTCAACAATGGGTTGGTATGATTCATATGAATAAACCACACCTTACTGCGCTCCTGTAGCGGCAATTCGCTTAAAGCCTGCATAGTTTCTGTAACCAGTGGATGCGGGACTTTAGACATATCTCGACCCGGCAATTCGCCATCACCATAGAAGGTTGCATCAAGTAAGGCGTAGTCGACTGTTTTAATAATCTGCGCAATATCCGTTTCCCAAATCGACCACTTATTAATATCTGGGATAAACAGCGCCGACTTATTGGCACCCTTAATCACATAGCCCACGGTCTCGGAAAACTCATCGCGGTGAGGCACCAGCAAAGGAGTAATAGACACACCGGCAAGCGCCACCGCGCGATTGTGTTGCAGCGGTTGCAGCATGATATTGCTGTATTCAACCAGCTGACGCCAGGGGCCATTGGTGCGCAAATAGGCTTGCATGCGAGGCATCGCATACACCGGCACTCGTTGAGCGCCCATGGCTTCATGACCAAAAAACATCAGACCCGCATAGTGGCCGATATGAGCATGGGTAAGGAAAACTCCATTGAGCACATACTCCTCAGATGGTGCCTCTAGCTCAAGAGCATAGAGTTGCGCGGGAAGATTGGGCGTCGCCTCGAAAAGCGTTTTCGTTTTAGCCACAGAGTCGATCAGCGCAATAGATGTGGCGCCACGACGCAGTGCAGGATTTTCCCAGCCGGGCATACAATGGGCCATATAACAACCCACCTGCGGGTATCCGGCGTCCTGAGCCACACCCAGCACATAGAGATACGCACCATCAGGTTTTGCGCTTACTGCGCTAGCAATTAGTATTGAGAAAATAAATAGAAGGCGTTTTAGCATCATTGATGAAAACCTCAGCCGCGGACGGGCTCTACTGTGCAGCCTGCAGCATAGCGCCCATTTTTTGATGAATAATACTCACCGCTTTAAGCGGACGAACCATCACTTTAAATTCAGTAATTAAGCCAGCGTCATTCCAGCTAATCATGTCCACTCCATTGACCCTAACGCCTTGAATCTCAACCTCAAATTCTAAAATAGCCTGACCCTCGCCATGCACTTCGCGCACATAGGTAAAGCTCTCATTGAAAAAAACATCAAACGCCGCACGCAGATATTTACCCGTAATGACCTTACCGACCTGAGGGGTATGAACCACCGGCGAGTGAAATACTGCGTCTTCATCAAGCAGATTATAGAGGCCTTCCACATCTCGATCTTTAGCCACCTGATGCCAGGTGGCCATAGTATCTATACTCATAAGCCGCTATCCCACCAACATTATAAATTGAACCCACATAGTCAACAGCGTGAGAACCGATAATCCAAACACCATAAAGCGGTGCATCACATAGTTGTAACTCACATGGATAATAGTATGCACCAGACGCAAGGCCACATAGAGCCACGCCAAATTGAGCAGCAGCGTATTATTGATATCTAGAGTAATTACCAACACAGCCAGCAGATAAAATAGCACCGGAACTTCCAGTAAATTAGCAAAATTGCGTCCGATCTTTTGCACATAGTCCGGCGGTGTATCGCCCGACAGCAGCACATAGTATTTGGGATTAATCTGTTTGCGGCGAACACTGATAAGCCGGGAGGTGCCAGTGGCGAAGGCCATGATAAAGGTCAGTATAACGAGGCAAAAAACAGGGTAGATAATAGCCATGCTTGTAGTCTCTTGTAATAGTTTATAGACAGATGGAACAAGGTTTTAGTCTGCCCAGCAATAATGGGAATGTAAAGCTTTAGAGATGGCTTAGCCGTTGCAAGGCCCCTTAATTAAAAAAACCGGTCACCAAAGGCAACCGGTTTATTCATAGTTCATCATCACTTTTTATAGCTTAGACCTAAAACTGGGCCTTAAAAAGAAGATGTGAAGCCTATTGAAAATCCACTGAACTCTGCAGAATTGTTATCATAGTAATTCATATATTCCAAATTTACCGTCAGTAAATCAGATACATTAAAGTCAGCGCCAAGGCCAAAGGAAACATCGGTCTCTGATTTGGTCTCACTAAAACCAGGTAAAGATGCCTCCGCTTCGCCACGAGTAACTCCAATAATACCATAGGGGTAAAAGACCTCATTTACATGAGCACCGCCTTTTATATAGGCCCCAAGAAAGTGATTGAGCTGGAGATCCACATCTTTACCAAGGAACTCTACTGTATCATCGGCAATGCCAAAACCAGCGCGCAGTTCGCCTGAAAAGTTATCATTCCAGCTTGTTCCTAAACGGCCATAAATTGCCGTTACAGTCGCAACTGGACCTAGTTCTGAATAATGATCAATGGACGCCAAGTTGGCGCCATAGTAACTATCACCCGCCAATACACCACCTGAAACGGCCAGTAATGCGCCACATATCATAGAAAGAGTGAGATTTTTCTTTTTAAACATTATCAATTTCCTTATAAGATTAAAGTTATATAAAAGACCTTTTTACAACGTGCCTTTAGCGTTGTCATACTCCTTTTGCCACAAGTCTTTCATATCGACTTAAACGTAGGTTTCTCTTCACGAGCTAGATCGTAATAACGTTATCTCACCTGCCATGCAACAGACTCATTGAGTAACGCTTTAACCTGATCCGCAACGATACAGTCTCGACTAACAAGGCCTTCCTCTGTGCTATCGCCTACTGCCTTAGCCATCTGAAAAACACCATAATTAACAATATGCACCATACGGCAGTCGCCAAATTCCATATTGTCGGCGATATCACGATATATATCGTAAAAGAGAGCACTTGAATCAACTGCGCCAGTGACATTATCAATATCTTTTTCGGCAGTATAAGTCTGAACTAATTGATCATCAGGCCAGAAGCTCATCACAAATTCAAAGCACTGCTGAAATTTATTTTTGCTAATTACTGTAACCATGATGTATTACTCCAAATCCGCTGACTTCATCAGGTCTAAGCACAACGATACAGATTTAATAATTACAGCAAATTTTTAAACTCCTGATGTTTGATAACCTTATTAATAAGGTCCTGCACAGCCGGCGTTAGTGCATCCGCAGTCGCATTGCAGGCTGTTATTGCGTCAAAGCCGCTTGTAAACAGATATTTATTAGACACAGTGAAGCTAGTTCCGTTTGTAGATTTAAGAGATAGGCCTATATCCCAATTGCCATTGGTCAGCCCGTCAATTGACGAAAAAGTAATATGGGTTATATCACCAGAAACCTGATTACCCAACTCACTGTATATACCTGCCATCTTGAATTCATCATTAAATGCTTTTTTGATAAACATTGGA
>CAJXVK010000025.1 GCA_913060735.1 uncultured Cellvibrionales bacterium | reverse complement strand
TACCAAACTGCTTGCCCAGTGCCGCGCGGGCTGGGTTTAAATCAATACCAATAATACGTGTAGCACCGACCATCTTGGCGCCCTGGATTACATTGAGGCCAATACCGCCCAAGCCAAACACAGCCACGGTGGAACCGGCTTCTACCTTCATGGTGAAAGCAACCGCACCAATACCGGTGGTCACGCCACAGCCGATATAGCAAATCTTGTCAAAAGGCGCATCTTCACGCACTTTGGCCAGAGAGATTTCTGGTAACACTGTGTAATTCGAGAAGGTCGAACAACCCATATAATGCAGTATTGGCTTGCCTTCAAAAGAGAAACGGCTAGTGCCGTCTGGCATTACACCCTGCCCCTGGGTAGCACGAACCGCCTGACAGAGATTGGTTTTGGGGTTTAGGCAAAAGTCACATTCACGACATTCAGCGGTATAAAGCGGGATCACATGGTCGCCGGGCTTGAGGTTTTTTACGTCAGGACCCACATCAACTACAACGCCTGCACCTTCATGACCTAGGATGGCAGGGAAAGCGCCTTCGGGGTCATCGCCAGATAGTGTAAATGCATCCGTATGACAGACACCCGTGGCTTTGATTTCAACCAAGACTTCTCCGGCTTTTGGGCCGTCGAGGTCAACCTCTACGACTTCTAATGGCTTACCTGCTCCAAATGCAACGGCTGCTTTGGTCTTCATACTGCTATTCCTCTCTTAGTAAGGCTTTAAATATAGCCTTATTTTTATTTTTATTTTTTGACATACTAGGCTAAGTCGGCCTATTTTGGCTATCAGAAAGCGACGTCATAATAATATTTACAACACTCGGTGCGCCCAATGAGACCAATATTTAAACTCGCCATTCTAAGTCTATTCCTTAGCCCCACAAGCTGGAGCACTGAAAGCCCGAATACCTCAAAATCTATTGATGATCTGGTGATCTACACCGCCAAAAAGATCATTACTATGGAGCCAGCACTTCCAGAAGCCACTGCAGTAGCAGTTGCAGACGGGAAAATTGTCGCTGTGGGTAGCCTAAAATCACTGGATAGTTGGATAAAACAGACTAATAGCCGCATTGACCGGCGCTTTGAGGGCAAGGTGATTATGCCCGGGTTTATTGACCCCCATGTGCATCCCAGCCTGCCCGCGGTGCTTACCCAGTTCGCGTTTATTGCACCAGATGACTGGTCATTGCCCACTGGGGAATTCCCGGGTGCCAAAACGCCTGCCGCCTATATTAAGCGCCTTAAACAGCTGGCCATCGAGCACACCGACAAAAGCATCCCGTTTATTGCCTGGGGCTACCATCCCCTCTGGCATGGCATATTGTTTCGCAAAGAGTTGACCGAACTCTTCCCTGACCAGCCGGTAATGCTATGGCATAGATCATTCCATGAGTTAATCGCCAATGATGCGGCGCTCGAGCTACTAGGGGTTACTGAGGCAGACTTGGTGGGCCACCCACTGACCAACTGGTCCAGAGGGCACTTCTACGAAAATGGCATGTACGCATTGATACCCAAAATGCCGTTTATTTTTGACCCGGCGCGCTTTGGCAAAGGCATGCAAAACTTTATTCAGATGGTTCATCAGGGGGGCGTAACCACAGCCCTTGATATGGGCACTGGTGTATTTGGCAATCCGGATGCTGAAATCAGGCTTATTCGCCATACAGTCGAAAGCAGTCAGGCCCCTGCGCGAGTTATTTTAACACCGATTATTACCGACTTTATTGGCCGCAAGCAGACGATCGAACAGGCGTTGCAGCAGGTGGATAAATGGCGCTCACAAAATAGCCGTCGGGTGATGTTCGACCGCCGCTTTAAGCTGATGATCGACGGTGCCATCTATAGCGGACTGGCGCAGTTTAAGTTTCCCGGCTATATCGATGGTCATGAAGGAGTGTGGATGGTATCCAAGGAGGTCACCCAACAATGGGCTCAGGCTTTCTGGGATGCAGGCTACCAACTTCATGCACATACCAACGGCGACGGCAGTGCAGAAGTATTAATTGATCTACTTAAGACCTTGCAGAAGAATACCCCTACAGTGGATCATCGGCTATCACTGGAACATTTTGCCTACACCACCGAAGATCAAAACCGGCAGCTTAAAGAGCTCGGGGCTGTGGTCTCTGCCAACCCCTATTACCACTTTATTCTTAGCGATATTTACAGTGATCAATGGCTTGGTGCCGACCGCGGCAATCAAATGGTACGACTGGGTTCATTGGAGCGCTTGGGCGTGCCCTTTGCATTCCATTCGGATAGCCCTATGGCGCCGCTAGAACCACTGTCGCTGGTGTCTGCAGCCGTTAACCGCATCACTATTAATGGCAACCAAACGGGAGAGCTTGAGCGGGTTAGCCTGGATGCTGGTTTGCGCGCCATCACCATTAATGCAGCCTGGGTCATGGGCTATGAGGACCAGATCGGCTCAATTAGAGCAGGTAAAAAAGCCGACTTTACAATTCTTGAGGCCGACCCCTATAAGGTTAACCCCAAGCGGGTAAAAGATATTAAGATTTGGGGCACAGTTTTTGAGGGCACACCTGCGCCGTTAGCTATAGAGAACTGAGAGACGTTAACTGCGCCTTATGCAACCGGGCAAACTACAGAGCATTTCAAAAATCAGATTAGCGGCAAGTAATGAGGTATTGCCGCTAGTATCGTAAGGGGGCGACACCTCCATAAGGTCACAACCAACTAAATTTAAACCATAGCAGCCACGGATAATCTCTAGCCCTTGGGATGCGGTTAAACCGCCGGGCTCTGGAGTGCCTGTTCCCGGTGCAACAGACGGGTCCAGCCCATCAATATCAAAGGTTAAATACGTGGGCGTATCTGGGCCAATGGTCTCCCTTATCTGATCCATTATCGGCGCTAGAGATTTATACCAGCACTCTTCTGCGGTGATAACCGTGGCACCCTGCTCTCTCGACCAGTCAAAGTCATCCGCGGCATAACCTGTGGCTCTAAGGCCAATCTGAAACATCTTCTTGGTTTCGATTAAACCCTCTTCAATAGCCCGGCGGAACACCGTGCCATGGGCAACTTTTTCACCAAACATTTCATCGTTTATATCGGCATGGGCATCAATATGCACTAGGGCTACCGACCCATGGACCTTGGCCAGAGAGCGCAACACAGGCAGGGTGCAGGTGTGGTCACCACCCACAGACACCGGCTTGGCGCCAGCGGCTAAAACATCATCTACAGCAGTTTCAATGGCATCGACAGTCTTCAGCAGGTTGTAGGGATTGACCACCACATCACCAATATCAGCCACCTGAAAGGAATCAAATGGCGCAGCCTGGGTAGCCATACCATAGGGGCGCACCAACACCGATTCGGTGCGAATTTGACGCGGCCCAAATCTGGTGCCACTGCGATTGCTGGTCCCTATATCCACAGGCATACCCAATAGGGCCACATCAAGACCAGCAGCATCCGCCTGCACCGGTAGTCTGAAAAAGCTCGCCTGACCGGCAAATCTAGGCATTTGATTGCCACCCAATGGCTGATTAAACTTATTTTCGAGTTGGTCTGCCATATTTCTGTCTCCGAGAATATTCGATAATAGCAGTATATCACCGGCTAAATTAAACAGTTCATAGACCAAAGGGGTAGGCGGTTGAGCCATTTTTGGGCCCGCCATTCAGTACGCTAAGGCCACTTTAACAGGCTAGGCAAAGGTCATTTATTCTTGTTAAGCTACAAAAAATTAATAAGTCCAATCCATGTTGCTAACAAAATATTCCCTACTAATAATTGTATTTTTGCTAACTGCCTGTGGCGGTGGCAGCGGCAGTTCTGATCCACAGCCGGCATCTGGGCCCATTACCACAATACCTCCAGTAACTAATAATGGTGCGTGGCAAGAGGCAACACCTGAGTCTAAGGGAATGGATTCGGCAATGTTGTCCAGTGCATTTGATGAGGCGTTTGTCGATGGCACCTTTACTGGCGCGGCACTGGTGATCAAAGACAATACCCTTGTCTATGAGCGTTACCGGGGCATTTTGCCCACGGAAGAATCCACTCTCGTGAATAGTTTCGGCTCTGATAGCCAGACTCTGCAAACCCTGTATGGGAATAGAGACAAAGATAGCCTCGCCAGTTCTTGGTCAACGGCAAAGTCTTTTGTCAGCGTGCTGGTGGCCATCGCCATTGAGCAGGGTTTGATTGAGTCAATCGAACAGAGTGCCTCAGTCTATATTGATGAATGGGCCAACGATGACCGCGCCCAAATCAGCATTCGCAATCTCTTAGATATGCGTTCGGGTTTATATCTGGTTTGCCTGGACCCCAGCACCAACCTGCTGGGTAGCTGCCCCAATGACAGCGGCGGTAGCGGCGGCAACTTAGTGTTTGCCGACAATCAAATGGACGTCTGCATTGAACGTCAGTTAGCCGAGACCGGTGTCAGCCAGCCCTGGTATACCGCAGGAGCAACTTATGAAGCTGGTTACTGGGTCTACTCCAACTGCGACACTATGGTATTGGGAGAAATTTTGTTTCGTGCCAGCGGACAAGACCTAGAAACCTATGCCGAAACTCATCTGTTTTCAAAAATCGGCATGACTGCAAAATGGTGGAGAGACAATGACCCCAGCGGTCAGGTGAATGGAAACTATCTGGCCTACTGCTGTCTGGATGCTACCCCCAGAGACTTCGCCAAATTTGGTCAACTGCTGCTCAACAATGGGGTTTGGGATGGCGAGCAGGTTATCCCCCAGTCCTATATCGACAAAATCAAAAATATTGTGGTGGATTCGGTACTTACCGAGCAGTTTAACGGAGTATTTAGTTATGGTCTGAAATTCTGGACCATTTCGCCTCAGAGGCAATCAGATGGCACTTTTCATCCGCCAGCTAACACCATTTACTCCACCATCGGTTTTGATGGCCAATATATTATGATCGACTTCGATAACAATATGGTGGTGGTACGCAACAGCATCTATTACCCGGCACTAAACCGCAGCGACGAAAGAAAAATGAAACTCAATGGCACCGATGTACTCACATCAAACTTCGTTGCCACCTTGCCTGCAGGCTCTGGTATGAGTACAGTCTCTAGCTACAACAATGCAGCATTGCTCTACAAAGTAACCCAATCAATTAACCCATAATAAAAAAGGAAACGTCTCATGACCGACATTATTATCGCAACATTGGCACTGGCACTGGTTCAAATATGGCTACTGCCCATGAGTATCAGCATGCACAATTTTGCTTGGCTTTTATCCGCTCGGGACGAGCCAGTTGAAACTACCGTTCTTCAGCAACGCGTGGAAAGAGCGAAGCACAACCTGCAAGAGAGCCTGCCTGTAGCTTTAGCTCTGTTCCTGTTAGCTCTGCATCAAGGTGTGGATATTTCGACCACAGCAACATACTGGCTGGGGCTGCGTATCATCTATGTACCTATCTACATGGCCGGGGGTACCTACCTTCGCACTGCAGCTTGGATTGGCTCTGTTGTTTGCATGGTCCAGATGGCAATACAGCTGCTCTAATCAAGGTAATAACAAAAAAGCCCCCGCAGTGCGGGGGCTTTTTTATTCCTGCTCAAATTGTTAGGCACTTAAATCTTAGCGAATAACCCGTTGTACTCTGCCTCTTCGATTTCAATAATATGGTGCTTGCCTCCCATTAGGGCAGCCTTAAATACAATTTTGTAAAAATGCTGATCCTTGTCTAAGTTGACTTTAGACTTAAACTTTTTCGCCCCGTTAAAACCGGTAACATTGGGGATACCAACACTAAAGCCTACCTTGGTTTGCAGTTTATGCTTGCCTTTTACGGTGTCAAAAACAACCACGTTATCATGGCCCAGCTTAGCAATTTCCTTTTTATCCACCAAAAGCTTTACTTTTTGACCGATTGTCATCAGATCCGCCGGACGGATAAATGACATTGTGGCTGTATTATCCGCTTGCTCTTCAGCAAAAATAGGGGCCGCAATAGTTAGCGATGAAAAGATAATCACCAGTCCTAGCAGTAACCGCTTCGCTTTTTCAAAATGGTTCATAGTCGCCTCCTAGGGCACAGATTTAAATCGATTGGAAGATATGGCGTTAGCTTATCTTTCAAGCGTAACAAAGCATCTAGATGCTGTATACATGCGTATCTGTCAATAATGGAAACACGTTTTTCTCAGGCAAATTACATCTACAGGCGACAATCATGGCAATGCCACTGGACAAACTAAAGAAGTATTTCGTTATCGATAAGCTGGTGTATCACTCCGTTGATTTAAGCCTCTATATGGCCTCGGCAGTCATAGATGGCGAAGAGCATTATATTACTGACAATAAAGGACAGTTTCTGAAATCCCGCAACCTCGTAGAACTGCAAAAGCTACTGCAAACCGTCAAAGCTGAAGAGACCGTTCTCAGACACACCAGCCCCTATGATGAAATGATCGGCGGCCCTGAAAAAGGTACAACCAATGCGTTAGAAGTTCCGCTTGTAGATAACAAACTCTATTAAGCTAAATCGCCAGAGGCTAAGCAGACGTCTCAGCTACCCATAACTTGGCAATCTATGGCATCCAGAGCCATATGAATACTTAAGCCAAGCCCCACCAGCCTTGTTTTAGGTACAAAGCATAGCGCCACATAGACAGCGATTAACCAAGGTTGATGCAATGGATGAAAGCCAATACTGCATCTTGCTGGGCTGTAGATAGGCGTGGCTAATAAATGGTCAAGGTCGACCAACATGGTCGCCATCATTATTAAATAAGCAACTTTCCAATTCTTAGTAAAGAACAGATACGCGACTGCAAGCGGCACTAAAAAGTGAATAATGATATGTAACATAGGGTCTAGGCCAAGGCATCAATCAATGCCTCTTATACTATCTCAAACCCATCAGAATAACCTTGTCGGATTTAGTAGACTATTCCGCCAATGATATTAGTGCACTAGCCTGATCGGACCAGATAGATTGACCTCTGCACGACTTTCCCTGGCACTGTGCTCGTCCATAGCAATGCAGATTTTTAACTGATCATATAACCGCGCTAGATGTCGACTCACCCAAAGTGCCTGACTAGGGTCCTGAGCCAGTTGCTGCTCTAAACGATTAATGGCCATCCAGATAACGTCTTCTGCCTCGTTAGTATAATTTGTACTTTTAAAGCTTATGGCCAGTAACAGCGCAGAGGAAGTCAGCCATTCACAAGACACCTCAATATCTACGGAACCATGGGTAAGTAATATTTCCGCCGCTTCAAAAGCACAGCCTAAATGTGGAATGGCATCTGCCCACTGATACCGATCAGTATAAAACTGCCCTGTATCAAAGCCGGTCTGCCAAAACTTAATCGCTCTGCTGGCATTCTGCTCCAGCTCCCCTCTATGGTTTGCACATAGAAAACGTAATTTCATCATTTTTATAGCCTTCAATAATATCTCGATTGCGGACAGTCTTTGGTACTTTCCAAAGCACCAACACTATTAATTCGACAATTCTAGTTGACTTGCCAATTAATGTAAATGATAATCATTCGCATTAAAGAGATATTAATCGAGCAAGTTTTCATTACAGAGGATATTGGCATCATGATAAGCGTCGAGAAAAAACAGTGGCTTGAGGTGGGACTTAGAATAGGTATAGGAATCATCCTATTTGTGCTGGTTACAGCGGCATACCTATATAGCTGGATTCTGATTTATCCCTAGGCTCGAGCGTAAAACATTGAATCGCTATATTCTTCTGGCCACAAATCATTTTTGACCCAATCATAAGAAATAATGTTTCTATCGCTAGTCTAAAAGGTCAATGTATTCGCTGAGGTTCTAAGCGCCCCACCGCAAACCCGACAGTCGGTCAAAGATTGACATCTCTTATACTGTTAGGAGATCTGCGGCTGAAAGCCCAGTTACTGGTTATCCATTTATCCAGTTTGGCTTGCGCTTTTGAGCAAAGGCCGTCACCCCTTCCATTGCGTCCTTGGTTTGAAGCAAACTGACAATTTCAGCCTTACTAAGAGCTAGAGCAGCATCCCAATCACTCAGCGCATCAACGCCGGCAATCACTCGTTTTGAGGCTCGGACGGAAGTTGGGGAGTTTGCAGCAATGGTCTGGGCAAGAGCTCTTGCCGCATCCATTACAGCACCTTTTTCGGAGATAGAATTTATCATGCCCAATCCGAAAGCCTCCGTGGCTTCAACTTTCCGGCCGGTCAAAATAAGTTCCATAGCCGCTTTTTCACCGATCTGACGGAGCAAACGCTGAACGCCTCCAGCAGCGGCGAATAAGCCAACTTTTACTTCCGGCAACGCAAAGGTTGCGCTGGGATCTGCTATGGCAAGGTCACAGGCCAAGACAATCTCAAGACCCCCACCCATAGCCACACCATTTACCGCTGCAATCACAGGCTTCTCTCTATTAGTCCGCGAGCAAAGACCGGCAAAGCCAGAAGCTGGAATCGACATATCGCCGCCACCAGCAGTTACTTTCAGGTCATTGCCACTGCAAAAGGCCTTTTCTCCCGCACCCGTGATAATGGCAACCCAGAGTTCCTGATCCTGTTCAAACCCATCAAAAACCTCTGCCAACTCAAAATGTGCGGCACTAAACAGCGCATTGTATGAGTCTGGACGATTAAGGGTAATCTCAAGAATATGTCCATCTCTCACAAGCTCTATATGATTATATGTGCGACTGAGAAAATCGTCCGACATGGGAACTCCTAACTTATGGGGATTGACGAGATAATTTTTGCCATCTCGGTGGGTTATTTTAACAGTTCGACCCACAGGACTATCAGCGTCGTGTAGGGCTTGCATCGTAGCCCGGTGATCTGGCTCAACTGAGGCCATTATTCGACCCTCAGCATTACGGGCAAATAAATAAGCATGATTACAACCGTGCCGGTTATGGCGCACGGTATAAGCCTCGATCTCGGCCTCGCAATCCTGCTCCAAGAGGCTAAATTCCACTTGGTCATTAATCTGATGCTGCAAACTGTCCTTCGAATAATCGGTCCAGTTGCGCGGTGCTATAGCTGAGTAAACCCCAGCAGCCAATTTGCTAATAAAGCCGCCATTGGCGAGGATCAGACCATAGGCCTCTCTGTCATGACGCAGCTTTGCCACTAGACTGGCAATTCCATGGGTAGAATAATTATTGCCCGGTCCGCCAAAAAACGGCAGGCCACCAGTGACCGTCATTTCATCCCGGGTTGGATCTAACCCCAAGACCTCAGCGGCCAAATGAACAACAATAGGAAAGCAACTGTAGATGTCTTGGTAGGCGATATCTTGCGCTGAAATCCCTGCCCGGTCGATCGCACTAGTCAGAGCCAGTTCGAGAGCCATAGAACGCGACAGATCGGGACGTTCAGAAACCAGCCTATCCTTTACATCGGAATAGCCATGGAGGTAAATCCATCTGTCCTCAGGAATACCGAGTTCCTGTGCATGCTCGACAGAGGTAAGAATAAGTGCCGAGGCCTGATTTACCGCATCCTGGGCCACATGCCATTTCAGATACGGATCGCTAATGGGATAGTTTTTCTTCGAAGGTTCTGCCAAAAACTCTTTGCTCATTGCCTGGGGGAACTGAGCGAAAGAGTTTTGCACTGCAGTTTTGGATAGAGCCGAGCAAATCCCCGCCATATAATCCAGATACTCTGACTTTGTCATGTCCAGTCTCGCCCGCAATGCTTCTTCCATTGCAGCATAGGTCTGGGGAGGCAATCCCATGCCATTAGCAACTTCATAGGCAGAGATAAAGTCTATTTGTGGCCCACAGTCCTGGATCTCTAAACTCACATCAGAGGCCCAGTCTAATTTTACGCTACGCTTTAAGGCTGTCTTTAGTGCGGCATTCGCCTCACTACCCACAATCATTGCCGTGCGAATATCACCATTTGCAATAGCTGTGGACAGTTCATTGACCAGGGACTGAGGCTGCTCGCCTCCAGCTGGTGAGTAAATGATTTGCTGAGGTTTTATTTCGGCCGCCTGTGCTATTGCTGCCGGAAAATTCATAGCCTTGCCGAACGGATCGAAGGGACTGCTTAAAGAGTCAGTAAATGCCCTCACAACAGCCAATGTATCCATATCATTCTGCAGATCACTATTACCTGTATCTGCTAAGGCACGTTCAATGGATTCTGTCGCTAAGCTAATCGGACTTGGCGCTTGACTCGGATCAAGGCCATCCCAGTGATCAACAACCTGCCCCACGCCGACAATAATCGGAACATTCTTTTGTTTACTCATGTTGTCCTTTATATCTAAGCCGAAAATACCACGCTCTTATTAACCAGGCTGCGTAGTAAGAGTGAAGAGATCTGCGCCTGTTATTAAGTTTTATATACACCGCTGAACTGGTGAATTTGATGACGAGACACTAACATAAAAATTGCATGTTTTATGCATACCTGTTGACCTTTTTCCCCAAATTATCTCCTCACCTTCGAATAGATTCCAAACATCACTTACGCTGCCTTGTTCACAAAATCCACTGCGATTGATAATCAAGCGAGCTGTGTTTTCGGAGATTATTACAATAAGCTCTCCATTGGCTAACTCTATGGCGGGGCTCTTCAAGTGAACAGCACCAGTATTGATTGAGTCACTCGTTTCTGAACTTGCCACTTACGCTTTCGCAAAAGGCATTCTGGATTAGTTTACCTGGCTGAATAAAGCTGAGCTTCACTGTCGTGTCTCTACGCCAAAAAAATCGCTTTACTTGTAAACTCTATGCCATCGTTGACGACGATATAAAGAAGCCTCCTGCCTCTTTCTAGCGCGCTTAATCATGTGCACACAAATATACATACAACTAGGGTTATGAGGTGATTGACAATAAAATGATTTAGGCTATTGATAGACGGTAACATCAGAGTCAGATATGCATGTTTCTCCCCAAGAACATAATCAGTACTACTCCCCCGCCCCCTCTGGAAAAGCCCCTGCCCTTAATGTTTCTGTGACCCTTTTGTGCCTGCTGTGTAGCAAAACTTTAGTCCATAATTAGATTTCCGCTGTCACTCAGATTTAGCTATAATTTTGTTAATTGTTGAATATGGTTACTACTTTCGTAAATTAAGCAGCAGCAAATATAAGGTATCTTTCATGTCTAATCACAAAGCTTTAAATATGTTTGGTCGATCAGGTAACCCATCGCTAAATGCACAAACCTTTTCTAATAGCGCTAAAGACGCAACATTTAACGCCTATACGCCTACAGCAACCATGACGCTAGAAGGCACGGTCAATAAAACTGGTATATTGCTCGCGCTAGTCGTTATTTCGGCCTTTTATACGTGGTCAATGTTCTTCTCAAGTGGTAACCCCGCAGCAGTAATGCCCATAGCCATGGGTGGTGCCATTGTCGGCTTTATATTAGCGCTTGTGACTATCTTTAAAAAACAGTGGTCAAGCATAACAGCGCCTTTATACGCGATTGCAGAAGGTTTATTTCTAGGCGCAATTTCAGCTATCTTCGAAGCTCAATACCCAGGGATTGTTATACAGGCAGTAGGGCTGACGTTAGGCACCTTGGCATCATTATTGCTCCTCTATAAAACAGGTATCATCAAGCCCACAGAAAACTTTCGCCTAATGGTAGCCTCTGCCACCATGGGCATAGGTATGCTATACCTAGTCAGTATGCTTATGAATATGTTTGGTTCTGGTGGTATTGGGTTCATTCATTCCAATGGCTTGTTTGGTATTGGATTTAGCCTTTTTGTTGTCGGTATCGCGGCGTTAAATCTGGTGCTAGATTTTGATTTTATCGAGCAGGGTTCAGAGATGGGAGCACCTAAATATATGGAATGGTTCGGTGCATTTTCGCTAATGGTTACACTTATATGGCTGTATCTTGAAATGCTAAGACTATTAGCGAAACTGAGAAGCCGTTAATGGATGCCAACACTATGTTGTTTGGTGGGATATCTCTTATATCCCTAGCCATTTTTTTCTACCTTGGCCGTTTTAGGGCCTCATCAAAGCAAATTAATCGAGAGGATCGTATAAACTGGTCTTCTCGAAAGTTTTCTCTTTGGAAGATATTTCTCTACAGCCTAGTTGCAGTTGGCGGCATAGTGCTTATTACACAGCTTATCTAATAAAAGCCCTACACGGCTAAAAGTTGGGATTTCAGTACCTTTATCCCAGCCAAAAAAAGCCTCTCATATTTGCCTATATCTTTAAGAGTGTATGCTTTCTTATATCTGAGAACCTGCGAGAAGAGACGCATTGATAGATATCTGGCTAAAGCCCAATATTTAGTCCTCCGGACCGCCTTCGGCGCCCAAAATGCTTTGCATTTTGTCGAACCCGGCGAGGGGTCTCACCCTTCTTAACCCACAAATAAAAAGCCCCCTAAAAAGGGGGCTTTTTATTTGGCGGAGAAAGAGGGATTCGAACCCTCGATACGCTATTAACGTATACGCCCTTAGCAGGGGCGCGCCTTCAGCCACTCGGCCATTTCTCCATAAACTTGTTGTACTGTGTTCTCTAACCAGCTTGCAGTCGCGCCATGTCGCGCGTTGCTGCGAAGCTTTCGATTCTAGCTATCGAATAGCTTCTTTTTAGTCTACCTAATATCGCGAATAAAACTCAGCGATTTAGAAACAACTATGCCGCCCTGAAACAGCGGCGGCATAATAGCACATCAGTGGAAAAATCAAAGGCCGTTTTACTCGGAATCTCCGCTTACAGGTGCATTTTCGCCACCTTTTTCCATTTGAATTCTCTGATAGATTTCTTCGCGATGCACGGCTACTTCCTTCGGTGCATTGACACCCAAACGAACCTGATTACCTCGCACACCTAAAACGGTAACGGTTACGTCATCGCCTATCACTAGGGTTTCACCAACTCTTCTTGTAAGTATTAACATAGCATGCTCCTACACTGCTGCCCATTATTAATTAATGGGTGTTTTTATCCATAATCCGCCTACACATAAAGACGGCCTCCCCTGTTTCTAACCCTATAGTACTCAGCGATGAATACAGAAACGTAGCGGGAAATTTATCAGCTTTCTAAAGCATTGTCCAAGAATTACAGTTCTTCTGTGGCCTCGCCCTCAAGACCGAAGCCAGAATGTAAGGCACGCACAGCTAATTCAAGGTAGCGCTCTTCAATCACCACTGTAATTTTGATCTCTGATGTGGTGATCAGTTGAATATTAATACCCTCTTTAGACAGTGCTTCGAACATCTGCGCAGCAACTCCAGCGTGGGAGCGCATTCCAACGCCCACAATAGAAACCTTGGCAATTTCACTGTCAGAATCCACTTCCTGCGCGCCCAAATCAGCGGCAATCTCTTTGAGCAATGCCTCGGCTCTGACCAGATCGTTTCGATGCACGGTAAAAGTAATAGTCGCTGAGTTATCTTTAGCGACGTTCTGGACGATAACATCAATTTCAATATTGGCGGCACTAATAGCGCCAAGCACCTTATAGGCGACACCGGGCTGATCCGGTATGCCTCGGATGGTAAGTTTTGCTTCATCACGATTAAAAGCGATGCCTGATACTACTGGTTTTTCCATCTGATCATCATCCTCAAGAGTAATCAACGTGCCTGGGCCCTCTTCAAAGCTCGACATCACACGCAGTGGTACATTGTATTTTCCAGCAAATTCTACTGAGCGAATCTGCAGTATCTTTGAACCCTGACTGGCCATTTCCAGCATTTCTTCAAAGGTAATTTTTTCGAGTCGCCGCGCCTGCGGCACAACTCTTGGGTCGGTGGTATAGACACCATCGACATCGGTATAAATCTGGCACTCATCGGCTTTTAAGGCGGCTGCCAATGCCACTGCAGTGGTGTCTGATCCTCCGCGGCCAAGGGTGGTAATATTGCCGTCTTCGTCGGAGCCTTGGAACCCTGCAACTACAACGACACAGCCAGCATTTAGATCCGCTTCAATACGGTGTCCATCAATCTCTCTAATACGCGCCTTGCCATGAGCGTTATCGGTAAGTATGCGCACCTGACCACCGGTGTAGGAACGCGCCTCAATGCCAAGCTTTTGCAGCGCCATGCACAGCAGTGCAATGGTGACCTGCTCACCGGTGCTGACTAATACATCCATTTCGCGCAGGCTCGGCTGCTCATCAATGGCATTGGCTAGGCCAATCAAGCGATTTGTCTCGCCGCTCATCGCAGACACAGCCACCACTAGCTGGTTGCCGCTACCATGGCTCACAGCCACTTTTTCAGCCACCGCTTGAATGCGCTCTACGGTACCTACTGAGGTACCACCATATTTTTGAACTATTAAACTCATTGCTCTCTTTATCGCTGTTATCGCTATTTGCTTTAGTGTCCAGTCATCAAGGATGACCCTGATGCAAAAGGGCGCAGATTAAACCGTAATTGGCGCCTAAAGTTAAGTGCTTTCTCTAGTTGAGGTTTTCCTCTACCCAGCTGTATACGGACTTGAGTGCCTGGGGCAGAGCGGTCACATCACTTGCTGCACCCTGCGCCATATCAGCTCGACCACCACCTTTACCACCTACCTGCGCGGTAACGAATTTGAGTAAATCTCCTGCTTTAATTTTGTCAGTCAAATCATTGGTCACACCAGCCACTAATGCGGCTTTTTCACCCTCTACCGCTGCAAGCAGGAATACGCCGGACTGCAGCTTTCCGCGCACCTGATCGGCAACACCACGCAGACTTTTTGCATCGGCGCCCTCAACCGCAGTTGCCAGCACACCCACACCATTGATTTGTTGCAGGCCTGCCATCAGATCTGTACCTGAAGCATTGGCGAGCTTACTTTTAAGCGCTTCGATTTCTTTCTGTAGGCGACGGTTATCATCCAATACCTGACGGACCTTATCCGCCACATTAGTACCGGAGGCCCTCACCGCGGTAGCCACATCGGCGATGGTGTCCTGTAGCTCATCGCAGTGATCAATGGCTTTGGCTCCAGTTACGGCTTCAATGCGGCGCACGCCTGAAGCAACACTGGATTCACCGGTTATACGCACTAAGCCAATATCACCGGTGCGCGATGCATGGGTGCCACCACAGAGCTCTACAGAGAAATCACCGCCCATGCTCAACACTCTTACATGGTCGCCATACTTTTCACCAAATAGCGCCATAGCACCTTTGTTGACGGCATCATCCATACTCATAACTTCTGTTGTAACAGAGGTATTACGAAGAATCTCATGGTTAACAATATGCTCGATCTGACGAATCTGCTCTGCGCTAACGGCTTCATTATTAGAGAAGTCAAAGCGCAGTCGCTCACTATTGACCAATGAGCCCTTCTGCTGCACATGTTCACCCACGACCTGCTGCAGGGCGGCGTGGAGTAGATGAGTCGCGGAATGGTTTAAGGCGGTAGCCTGACGCACAGCGGCATCGACCGAGGATGATACCTGCTCGCCTACCTTAAGCTCTCCAGACATCACGCGTCCAATATGCATATGGTGATCGCCCGCTTTGCGGCAGTCGCTTATTTCAATTTTGGCGCTGTCGGTGTGCAGGTAACCGCTATCACCTACCTGACCACCAGACTCTGCATAAAACGATGTGTTATCCAGAATCACCACCACTTCGGCGTCGGCGCTAACCGCTTCAACCGTTTCACCTGCAGAGTAGAGCGCAACTACTGTGGCTTGGTTTTCGAGATGTTCGTAACCACAAAACTCGGTGCTACCTTCAACACGGATACTGTCGCTGTAGTCCAGACCAAACTGGCTAGCAGAGCGAGCGCGCTTACGCTGCTCTTCCATACAGGCCTCGTAACCTTCCATATCCAGGTTGTAGCCTTTTTCTCGAGCCACATCGTTAGTCAGGTCGATGGGGAATCCAAAGGTGTCATAAAGCTGGAAGATCAGCTCGCCTGGCAGTACATCACCAGAGACATTTTCCAGGGCAGCTTCAAGTACACCCATGCCTTTATCCAGGGTGCGCGCAAATTGCTCTTCTTCTTTTTTAATGGTGTCGGTAATATCTTGCTGCATACTAATCAGCTCTGGGTAGGCTGCACCCATGACTTCGCCCAGTGGAGCAACGAGCTGATAAAAGAAACTGCCGGTCGCGCCCAAATTATGCCCATGTCTTAGGGCACGACGAATAATGCGGCGCAAAACATAGCCACGACCTTCATTGGACGGCTTGACCCCATCGACCACTAAAAAGGCACAGGAACGAATATGGTCTGCCACAACTTTCAGTGAATTCTCTTTAAGGTCAGTCACGCCAATAATCTTTGCCGCGGCTTTAATAAGGTGCTGGAATAGATCGATATCGTAATTGTTATGTACGCCCTGCATAACAGCGGCAACGCGCTCAAGGCCCATCCCTGTATCGATAGATGGCTTTGGCAGAGGTGTCATCTTGCCACTGCTATCGCGCTCGAATTGCATAAATACCAGATTCCAGATTTCAATATAACGGTCTAGGTCATCGTCTTCACTGCCTGGAGGACCGCCGGGAATATCTTCACCATGATCCCAAAATATTTCTGTACTTGGGCCACAGGGGCCGGTATCACCCATCTGCCAAAAATTATCTTCATCCAGGCGTGATAGCCGCTTGGGGTCTATACCAATTTCATTGACCCAGATATCGGCGGCTTCGTCATCGCTGGTGTGTACGGTAATCCAGAGGCGTTCTTTTGGCAGTTTTAAGACAACGGTCAAAAATTCCCAGGCAAAGACAATGGCATCCTGCTTAAAGTAATCGCCGAAACTAAAGTTGCCCAGCATCTCAAAAAAAGTGTGATGTCGGGCGGTATAGCCAACATTCTCTAGATCATTGTGCTTACCGCCTGCACGCACACAGCGCTGCGAGGATACCGCACGGTTGTAGTCACGTTTATCATCACCCAAAAATACATCTTTAAACTGAACCATACCGGCATTGGTAAATAGCAGAGTTGGATCATTGCCGGGCACCAAGCTGCTGCTCGGCACTATCTTGTGCTGCTTGCTGGCAAAGTGATTTAGGAAGGCGTCACGAATATCGGCGCTTTTCATATTTTATTTATTCCAAGTATTGGTATCAGTCGCTCTGACTCATACCTTTATAATTGTGCTTCGGTAAACTGCTGAGTGCCATCTTTGCTCGCGAGAACATGAAGATGTAAATGAAAGACTGTCTGCCCTGCATCGGCGCCATTATTGACCACTAGCCTAAAGGCCTCATCGACGCCGGCTGTGCGTGCGACTTCACCCGCAACCCACATTAGATGACCCAACACTGCTTTGTCTTCGGCAGTTGCATCTACCAAACGCGGGATGGGCTTACGCGGAATCACCAGCATATGCACGGGTGCCTGGGGTGCTATATCATTGATCACGATGCATTGATCGTCCTCGTAGAGGATCTGTGCCGGAATGTCGCGATTAATAATACGTGTAAATAATGTCGGCGTACTATCAGTCATGATGTCGAGCCTCTAAGCTTTTCATCAGTATCGAGTTGTCGCGCACGAGCCTCCAGCATCACTGGAATTCCCTCGTCAATGGGGTATGCCAAGCCGCTGGCCCGGCAGATTAGTTCCTGATTGGCTTCGTCATACTCCAAAGGGGCTTTGCTGACTGGGCAAACCAAGATACTTAATAGCTTTTTATCCACTGTATTCGTCCGTTAAAAAACCGCGTAAGTGTACGCAAAAACCAGCCAAACCGCCATATTTACGGTGACAGGCGCAGGTTAATTATCAATCTCGGGAAGGTTTTTACAATGAATCAGAGGCTCTATTGGGCAGGAAGAGCCTGCAACACCAGTACTGGGTCAATACGTTCCTGACGCCAGTTCATGCGCCAATCCAGATGTGGGCCAGTTGCTCGACCGGTTGCCCCGACTTTAGCGATAGGTTTACCACGTTCAACACGCATACCCTCCTCAACAAGAATATCGCTAAGATGCAGGAAGGTGGAGCTGAGACCATGACCATGATCAACAATCAATGTGCCACCTGAATAAAACAGATCTCGATGGGCCAGACGCACAACACCCGAGGCTGGCGCCATCACCAAAGCACCAGTGGGTGCGGCATAATCGACCCCGTAATGAGGGCTTTTAGGTACGCCATTATAAAAGCGCTGGCTACCATAAACGCCGGTCACTGGACCCTCTAGGGGGCGTTGAAAACCGCCCAGAAAATCGAGGCTTTCGGTAATATCTCTGCGCGCACGTTTCACTAGGGCTGAATCATTGCGAATTCGCGCTAAATCTTCGGCTCTGGGATTAACTGTTTTCTGTGGGACCCCTTCGATCCGCTGAATATTGTATTGGCGTTTGCGCACTGGGAACTGCGCCCTGGTCTCAACACCTTGAGGGCTAGTCATTATCAGCTCTATGCTAGAAGCTGCCTCGCGACCCAAGCCAAGTAAAAACTGACCCTCAGCAGTGACCTTAAGGGGCTGCTGATTATAACTGGCCCTATAACCGGCCGGTATCTCTCCCATTAGCAGGGCGCCCTGCTCTAGGCTACCCTGCCAGCGCAATGTCTCTGCTTGCAATGTTATTGAGCAGAAGCCAATCAATAGCCCAAGACAGGCTGATAGCTTTCCTTTAAAGCGATTCTTTAGATGTATTTTAGCCATTATAATGTCTCGTCAGGCTCAACATCTTCAATGTCGATATAGGGCACGATCGACTCTACGATGCATTCCACTGATCTACCAATGACTTTGAAACGCGCAAATCTAGCGCATAACTGACCCTGGCGGGACTCATACTTAAATCCTTCACGTTTTATACCATTGCATTCTCTACGCAAGCGCAGCAGCGCTTTATTGCCTCTGCCCATATCAATAAGTGCTGACTGATCATCTTTAAAGCGGATATTTTTAATTCTGTGCTGAGCGATGCAACCCCGGCGAATGCCGTACTTGGAGGCATCTGGAGCCTCTATCTGATGAATTTTATCTAAAATATTTTTAGCGCTGTCACTCGTATCAGTGGCATCATTAATAGCCGCATTAGCATCGCGGCTCTCCTCCTCAAAACCCCAATCAGAGTCGTCCTCTATAGATTGACCGTAGGCCAGACTATTAAAAACAGACAAAAACGTCAGCCAGCAAACCAACTTTATTAACTTCATTATCCTTCCTCGAGCACCAACGCTATAACAAGCGCTATAGAATGCCAAAAGCGCCTAAAGATGCAAGAGCAGGAGCGGAACAAAGTGGTTAAATCATTCCAAACTGGCGACTGCAGGCGGATCAACCAACTCTAGGTAGGGGTCTATTGAAACTACCCGACAGCTAGAGCCGCCTCCAAACGCATTAGTGCTTTTTCCTTGCCACGCAGACTTAGCATGGCAGTCTGATCATCCTGATCTCCTTGATACGTGTATCTCCTAGACCACCCTAATCTATCCTCATTGAGGGGGAGGCCTCTATATTTAAAAGGCTTGGCCTTAGGGTTCAACCACCGTTATCATTAATGGCTCGAGAATCTATAAAAATAATCTAATAACGTAACCAGCCTTATATATGATTGCAAAACAGCCTTTTAGCCCACCTTATTTTTTAAGAAATCCGCATATTCAGAGTATTCTCAATAGCGTTGGGCCACGAAAATTCCGTGCCAAGCGCCTGGTTAAAAAGCTGGACAGTCAGATGCTGATATTAAAAACCGCAGAGGATGTGCGGCTCGCAGCGGAGTTTGATCACGCCAGCAGTACCGCGAAGTTAAAGAATGCCCTGGTTATTCTGCTGCATGGCTGGGAGGGTTCGAGCAAATCAGCTTATTCGGTCACTACCGCTAAAACACTTATCGATGCAGGGTTTGACGTGCTACGTCTCAATCTGCGCGATCATGGCGACACACAGCATCTTAACCGCGAGATATTTAACTCGACGATGACCGGCGAAGTTGCCGATGCAATTGCCCTATTTCTTAAAGATCATAGTTACCCTGCTGTTTTTCTCGCGGGATTTTCTCTGGGTGCCAGCTTCACCTTGCGCATAGCGACAGATAGAGGACCCAAACTCGGCCTGACAGCTGCGGTCGCGATCTGCCCACCAGTAGACCCAACCGGTGCCATGGATGCAATGGGCAAGACCCTAGTCATTTATGAAAAATACTTCTTCCACAGATGGACTACATCATTACGCAACAAGCTTAAACACTTCCCCGAGCATGACTTTGGCGCTGAACTCAGTCAGGCCAAGACGCTGGATGATTTAAATATGACCTTTATCCCCAAATTCACCCCATATGCTGACGCTCAAAGCTACTTTTCGTCCTATAGCCTGACAGGTGATCGGCTAAAGGCTCTAAGCATACCCGCACATCTGATAGCCACATCGGACGACCCGATTATTCCAGCGGCAGATTTGGAAAAAATTAATTGCCCTGAGCAGCTCAGTATTGAGGTGCAAAAGTACGGCGGCCACTGCGGATTTATTCAAAGTTTAGCGGCACATAGCTGGATAGAGACAAAACTGGTGCAGCTTTTTGAGGGACATCTTGCCAAGTAGAGCTAAAGGCATGCGTCAGTATCAATCAGTATATTCGTCAAAGTCTTTTTCTTGTAGGGCATATTTAATCTGATCAAAGTTAAAGCCTCGATACTGCAAAAAGCGCATGCGCTTGGCTTTTTCTTTCTGATCGGCCACAGCGCGGCCACCAAATTTTCGCTGTGCCACATCTCGAGCCAGTTCAAACCAGTTTATCTCTGCCGTTTCTATCGCAGACTCAAATAGATCATCGCCTATGCCCTTCTGACGGATATCCAGACGGATTCTCGCCATACCATGACCTCGATAGAGTCTGGAGCGCACAAAGGCTTCGGCAAAGCGCTGATCACATTGCAGCCCCTCTTCTTGCAGTTGGTCCAGCACTCCCTTGATGGCACTGTCTTTATCAAAACGCTTATCCAGTTTTTTGGCTAGCTCCGAACGTGAGAATTCACGACCCGTCAGCAGATCCATCGCGGCAAAGCGGATTTTGGCAGGCGTATTAATCAGGTCTTTTTCTTTCATTACACCAGTATCAGCAAGTTGGAAAACATTTAAATATCTTAGGGCTGCAACAAAAAAAGCGCCACAGGGGCGCTTTTCTTATAGATTATAATTCAATCAGCTGCCTACTCTTCGGCGAGATTGTCGTCAGATGGCGCCGAAGCTCCAGTTTCTGCAACAAGCCCACCTAGTTCTTTGTCACGAATAAAACCTTCAATCTCAGCCGCTATTTTTGGATTTTCGGTCAAGAAAATACCCACATTGGCTTTACCTTGCCCAATCTTATTGCCTTGATAGGCATACCAGGCACCAGACTTATCTATCAGCCCGTGCTTAACACCAAGATCAACCAGCTCACCATTGCGATTAATGCCTTTGCCATAAAGTATCTGAAACTCAGTCTGTTTAAAGGGCGGTGCAACCTTGTTTTTAACCACCTTGACCCGAGTTTCGTTGCCGACAATTTCATCGCCATCTTTTACCGCACCAATACGACGGATATCCAGTCTTACTGATGAGTAGAACTTCAATGCATTACCACCGGTGGTGGTTTCTGGGTTACCAAACATAACGCCAATTTTCATACGAATCTGGTTGATAAAGATCACCAGGCAGTTGGCATTCTTAATATTACCAGTAAGTTTACGCAGCGCCTGAGACATTAAGCGAGCCTGCAGACCAACGTGATGATCGCCCATCTCGCCTTCAATTTCAGCTCTTGGTGTCAGGGCCGCTACCGAGTCAATAACAAGTACATCACAGGCACCGGATCGAACCAGCATGTCGGTGACTTCGAGGGCTTGCTCGCCTGTATCTGGCTGCGAGACTATAAGGTCGTCAACCACAACGCCAAGCTTTTCGGCGTAGACTGGGTCTAGCGCATGCTCAGCATCAATAAAGGCACAGGTGCCGCCGGCTTTTTGCGCTTCGGCAATCACCTGTAAGGTTAAGGTGGTCTTACCCGAAGACTCCGGACCATAGATTTCAACAACACGACCCTTGGGGAGACCACCTATACCCAGCGCGATATCCAAGCCCAATGAACCTGTCGAGATAGCCGGTACTGCCTGACGACCATTTTCGCCCATACGCATAACTGTGCCCTTACCAAACTGACGCTCAATTTGACCCAGTGCTGCCTCTAGTGCTTTCGATTTGTTGGCGTCCATTAATCTATCCTCGATATAAATTTTGTGTTTATGCCTAACTACTGTTTACTTGATCAGTAGCTGTATGGTTGTACAGTATTACATCCAGTAACCATATGCAATAGTTTCTGGAGAGAAATTTTCACCGCCTGTTCTCGAACTGCAGTGCGGTCGCCAGTCAAAATCTGCACCTGGCTACTGATGCCCTGTGGACTCAACCAGGCAAACCACACAGTACCCACTGGCTTATCCTCTGTACCACCCCCGGGTCCAGCAATACCGCTGATCGCTACAGCGTAATCGGCACCAGCTAACTGAGCCGCGCCCTGAACCATGGCTCGGACCACTGCCTCGCTCACCGCACCTTGCTTGCTGAGCACCGTTTCCGGCACATTAAGCCTGTCTCTTATACACATCTGACGCTGCCGACGAGCGATCTAGTGTAG
>CAJXVK010000024.1 GCA_913060735.1 uncultured Cellvibrionales bacterium | reverse complement strand
GCTCGGAGATGTGTATAAGAGACAGGAAAATACCTATGTTGAACGTCTTGGACACTTTGCCGCAGCGCTCAATGTCCCCTATGGTATTGAGCGCTCGGTTAAGGTTGCAGCTCAGGGACTGATCGGTGGTCGTGCACTGATCAGCTTTCACCGCGATGATCTGCTGGCGGCTGGGGGCTGGGATAAAGTGGCCACCCTGTTGGCCCAATGTGGTTTGGATCAGCAGTATCATCCGCCTCTAGCCGCTGCTTTTGAAAGTGCGGAGCTGATTCATTTTGGGCTGCAAGATGCACCACAATTGGCGGTTTATGAACCATGGCTGGCGGCAAATAATAGTCGCAAACTGGTTATGAAAATGTATTTTGAATCCCAGTCTGTCGCGCCCCATGACCCCCAGTGGTCAGTCAGGGAATGGCACAACCCTGGAATCAGCCCCCATTACCTAGCCTATAAATGGCATGTAGATGGCGCACCTGTTGCCACCCATTACGGCCGATCGCCAGCGCTGGACGATGGGCCAGTTGGCGCTGTGGTAGCGACCTCTCAGGGCCAGCTGCCAAGCCTGTTAAAAGCGGGTATACAGAGTTTATTGGAGGCCTGTAACAGGCAGTTGGCCAGCGCCCAGAGTCAACTGCTGATCGTTGTAGAGCCCGCTACTAAGCGTCGCTCGATAGACGCTAATCTGTACACTGCAAACCTTGTGCTAGAGGATGTCCAGTCTTTACTGCTTTCGGTATTAGCCATTGTGAGCCCGACCAATCGAGCTGCGCTTGAGCACTGGTTGGCGGCCAATAATCGCGCGCAACTAGGACACTTAGCTTGGGGCTGTGGCCGTCAAAATGAACCCTTTATAACCTGTTACTACGGGGTGAGGGAGGTAGCTTCTGGTGTCTCATTTGTTAAATAATATAACTAGGTTAGAGCGCCCCGAGCTAGCCCTGCATAATGACTTGCTTCTTGATTTTTGTCTGTGGCCAAGCATATCGCCACAGCCAATTTCTGCGGGCGATAGCTGGCGCTCCATTAATCTGCTGTGGCATTCATTTGAGGTGGCCGGTGTGACAGCTCAGATGATGCCCATCTGCGAGGCGATTCGCACTGAGTTAGGTGATTGGAAAACGGTCTGGGGAGTTAAGTGGGCCGATGGACAGATCAGTTGGGAGCTGTATTTTTATGATTACGAACGCATCGAGCGAACATCCTCTGCGACTCGACTGCTAAAGGTACTGAGCAAGTATGTTGACTGCCAAGTGACCATTGATGAGAAATCACAGTACTTTATGTTTTCGATCGACGTGGACCCTCAGCTTATCACCCGTCAACGCAGCTTGGACAGTATTAATTTATACATAGGTAATGTGGCTAATCATGGCAGCATGATCTCTTCGGGTCTGTGTTATCGGCATACCACCAACAGCTCGACTCTAACCAACCTATACTATTTTTTTGATGTAGAGCGAGGACAGCAAGATATTTATGACAAGCTAATTCTGTCGATTCACACGCCCTTTGGAGCCCTGCCAATGGAGCAACTGCTAATGCCTCAGTTACGCAATTGTCGAACGATTGTAGTGGCAAACAAGCCAACCAATGATGCTCTGTATTTTTCAGGGATCACCGCCAAGCAATTGTCTTATTTCTTCCAAAGGGTAGGGCTCGCGTCTCAACTAACCGACTTTTTTGATAACAATAGACATCGTTTTGACCACCTACTTTTTGATGTTGGTGCTGATTTCACTGTGGTCGATGGTCAGCTGCAGTTTACCAAAGCAAGTTACTACGGGGTGTTTTAATGGAACTGCTTGGACAGGACGACTATGTCTCTCTAACAATGGAGTTTCGCTGTAACTTAAAGTGCGTGCACTGCATGATCGAGGGCACAATGGATACCCTAGAGCCTCAGAGTGAGGACCAGTTTGCCGAGATTTTACAGGTGCAGAAAAATGAGCGCCCATGGCGCGGCATTATTCTTACCGGCTCTGAAATTACCCTAATGAAATCCTTGCCAGAGCTGGCAGAGCGCGCCCGAGCGGCGGGATTTGATCGGGTACGGATACAGTCCCATGGTATGAAAATTGGCAATCCGGTTTATCTCGACCGCTTGATAAACGCCGGTGTTAATGAATATTTTATTAGTATTCCCGGATGTGATTCAGTTACCAATGACGCCATAACTCAGGTGCCCGGTTCCTGGGAAAAAGCCTATGCCGGACTACAGAACCTCGATGGTTACAACGATGTAATTGCCATTACCAACAGTGTTATTACGCGTGAGAGTTATCACCTGCTTCCGAATATTGTCGACAATTTAGCCTCGTTGACCTCACTGGCTCAGATGGAGTTTTGGTTTTACTGGCCAATGACCGAGCGGGATGAGAAAAATCTAGTACCGCGATTTACTGATGCGCTACCTTTTCTAGTTGAGGCCATTGCGCGGGCCGAATCATTGGGCCGGCGTGTAGAGGTAAAAAACTTCCCCGAATGTCTGTTGGGCGACTATGGCGATCGCTTAATTAATGACCAACCTGTGTTGTTGATAGATCCAGCGTTTTGGACCCAGTTTGAGCGCAATGGTTTTTATCAATGCGTCCATAGAGACCAGTGCAGTTCGCAGCAATGTCTCGGTTTAAATACAGCCTATCGTGAACGTTATGGTGACGAGACAGAATTACTAAGGCCGCTTAATTAGAGTTTACAGCAAGGCCGGCTTGCGAGCTGTTATCAGCGTAAAGGGCCAATCCAAATTTACTTTTCGCTGCTCGATGTTGATGAACCCAAACTGTTGCAATCGATTGATATAGAGGTTTGGGTCGCGATAGAACTGCGCAAAGACAAAGATGGGTAAATCACCATAGCGGGGCGGGCTAATCGAGTGGTTGGCCTTGATGCGCTCAAAAATAATGAGCTGCCCACCTGGCTCTAATGCCTGCCAGGCACGATCAATAAAATGCTCTATAGCCTCGTCGGGCCAGTCGTGAAGCAGTGATTTTAGAATGACTAGGTCGTAGTGTCCCGGCGGCTGCTCGTGACGTAAATCAGTGTCGACAAAGTGGATAGCGGCGGCTTTTGAGGTCGCGGCGACTCTCCGTCGCCCAAGTTCGCAGACCACAGGAAGATCGGCCACAGTAGCTCGAAGCTCTGGCAGATGGTGGCATAGATGCAGAGCGAGCTCGCCATTATTGCCGCCAATATCAAGCAGTTGCCGATGGTCACTGAGGTCAAGATAGTCCGTTAGTGTTACAGCCTCATAACGGGTATAGGCTGCAGTGAGGGTGACCCAGCGGTCAGTGGCAGTTAAATTCTCCTCGTTGACCTCAAAACATCGCTGATAATCAAAAAGATCAAAGGTACGTGCAGAGCTCATAAACCGATGCAGAGAGCTAAAAAAGTCCTTGCCACCGGTTAATAGATCGGGTGCCAGTAATGTAGCAAAGGCTAGTTTTGCTTCAAGTAGGTCGCGAAATGTCAAGGCTTGGGTAAAGTGCTCGGTGAGGTGCCAGATGTTATTTTCTTCACCGTCGACAACACCAGTGCTAGCCAGAAGTGACAACTGCAACTCTGTACTCTCTGGCTCAGCACCAATCTGTGCAGCCAGTTGTTCGGTGCTGGTGCTTTGGTTGGCAAGTTGATCAACTAGGCCATTGCTAAGTGCGTGCCAAAGTGCCTGTGCAGGGATAAAGTCAGCTATGTAGCGATCAATCACTAAATGGTTGCGCGATGCAGACTCTATAATAGTGGAATCGATCATAGTGATAGAAGCAGGGACAATGGCGAATTGACGAACATGATTACTGGTTAACGCCCCTGTAGTTGTTTAGGTATCTTGATTCCATGTATCACAATTTATCCTGCAAGCCAGCGAGGAGCGAGCTTGGGTTTGTAGAGCAAACGCAATCTTTCTAATGATCTGTGTGAACTAGATAAATACGCCTTGGCAGCTATTATCCCTGATACCCAGATATTTCCTGTATTAACGTCTGGTTTTTTATGCTGCGCTTACACCAGGCGTTTAAAACGGGGCCCAATGACTTACCAAACTCAGTGAGGGAGTACTTAACCTTGGGCGCAATCACCTCAAATACCTTAAGCTAAATAAGCTGGTCTCGTTCCACTTCCTATGGTTGTTTGGTAGGCATCTGCTAAGTAATAGGCGTTAAAATTCGCTTCAACTCTCCAAATCTTATAGATTATAGAAATCTTCCACTTGCCTCCGATCAACTTTAACGAGTGTGTTATTGGATCTAGGCACTTTGTCATAGTCTATATTTGCATACCAGTATGATTATTGTGTCTACTTGTATAAAGCATTCTAAAGGCCATATCATACTTGCTATCAATCAATGATCAAATATAAAACTTAAACTTTAAACTCGGAGTAGAGCAACAATGTCAGAGCAAAACCCAAAAGAAATCCGATCAAAAATAACCAGTGAAGGCGTATTGGAGTTATCAATCTTTAATGGGGAGATGCCAACGCCAGGCGAAAATGATGTGCTTATCAAAGTGGAAGGCTCTCCTATTAATCCTTCGGACCTTGGTCTTCTTATTAGTTTTGCTGCTGACTTGGATACCTTGGCGACTTCCGGTGAGGGTGATGAGGCCGTTACCACAATGAAAATACATCCGGGGCTGATGGGCGCTATGAAGCCAAGGCTGGATGACTCCATGCAGGTGGGTAATGAAGGTGGTGGCGTGGTTGTGGATGCCGGTGCCAATGCTAAACATCTGATTGGTAAAACCGTGGGTGTTGCTGGTGGCGCTATGTATAGCCAGTATCGCTGTGTTCCTGCCAGCAGCTGTCTGGTGATGGATGATGGCACTACAGCTGCTGAGGCGGCGTCTTCATTTGTAAATCCGCTAACGGCATTGGCGTTTGTTGAAACTATGAAAATGGAAAATCACAGTGCTTTGCTCAATACAGCTGCGGCCTCAAATCTGGGTCAGATGTTGGTCAAGATTTGTCAGGACGATGGTGTACCGCTGATTAATGTGGTCAGAAAACCCGAGCAGGTAGAGACCCTTAAAAAGCTTGGTGCAGAGTATATTTGCGATACCAGTGATCCCGACTTTATGGCCAGCCTGGTCGATGCGCTAGTAGCAACCGGCTGTACTCTGGGCTTTGATGCCACAGGCGGCGGCAATGGAGGCAAGCTTCCCGGACAGATACTAGCAGCGATGGAAATCGCCGCCAATAAAACCGCCAAGGAATACAGCCGCTATGGTTCAGATACCTATAAGCAGGTGTATATCTACGGCGGTCTGGATATGCAGCCCACTGTTTTAAACAGATCATTTGGTATGCAATGGGGTCTTGGCGGTTGGTTGCTGACGCCAATGATCGGGCGCATTGGTATGGAGCGATTTGGTGCAATGCGCCAGCGTGTCGCTAAAGAGATCAAAACCACCTTTGCCAGTCATTACACCCAAGAGATATCGCTTGAAGAAATGCTAAAGCCAGAGATTATTAGAGGTTATGCGAAACAGGCGACGGGTGAGAAGTACCTAGTTAACCCTCATAAATAATAAATAACAACAATACTTAAAGAGAGAAAATAATTATGCCTGAGATGACTTTGCTAGGTTGGTTTCACACAATACTGGGAATAGGGGCGCTGGTAAGCGCGTTTTATACCCTGTTTAAATACAAGATAATTTCTCTGCAAAATAAGTCGGGGAAGCTCTACGTGATGATCACCATTATTGTGGCTGGATCGGCCTTGGGAATATATAACCAAGGTGGCTTTGGTATCGCTCACTGGCTTGCGGTATTGACCCTAGTAGCGGTTAGTGGCGGCATTATCATGGAGAAGTTCAAGTGGTTTGGCGGTTTTTCTATGTACTTTCAGGCACTGGGATATTCCAGTACGCTGCTATTTCATATGATTCCTGCGATCACTGACTTTTTACGCCGGCTGCCTCTGGGAGACCCGTTTATTGACTCCTTTGAAGATCCACTGTTAGCTAGTTTTCATCAGGCATTTTTGCTGATTTTTGTGGTGGGCATCATTGTGCAGTTCCGTTGGTTAAATAAGACCACGTCTGCGGACCCTGAATCAGCATAAGACGCTTAAATGTTCAGATAAAAGGGGTAACAGGCAAGACTTACCTGCGTTAGTCCCTATGCTGGATATGGTGGAAGCCAGTATCGGCTTTGTGCCTTTGGTGGTCTGGATGCCACGGTTTTTTAAATCGCTGGAACGAACCCTGGCCACAGAGCTGAAGACTCAAGCCCTCGATTTTGGCGCAAAGGCTTTGCCTGAGGCAGATTGGAATCGAGGCAAGCACTAAGAGAAGGGCTGAGCCAGCCACTAGGCCAATATTAGCTCTTTAGGCCAAGCGCGATCCATTGATGGCCTGCTTGTCGGGAACAGCCAGTATGATGCTGCCATCGTCTTGAGTGAAACCGGTGACAAGACATTCCGACATAATTGGGCCAATCTGCTTTTTGGGGAAATTGACCACAGCGGCGACCTGCTTGCCGATTAATAGGTCTGGGTCATAGTGATCGGCAATCTGTGCTGAGGATTTTTTAATGCCAATGTCACCGCCAAAATCTATGCTCATTTTAATGGCAGGTTTAATTGCCTCCTTAAAAATCTCTGCGGCCACGACCGTGCCAACTCGTAGATCTATGCGTTCAAACTCTGCCCAAGTAAGGTTATTTTCATCACTGGTTAACTCAGTCATACGATAAGGTGCCTTTATTTCCGGTAGATAGATAATATTTCTCCTTGTCCTCCAGCACAAGCCTAGGCGTGACAGTGGATAAGGTGAGTTCAGGACGAAAACTATCAGATCTAAATTAGTGGATGATAATCCCAACCTGGCCTGTTAGCATGAAAATGAAATACCCTATAAAAAAGACTCTAGTCAAATAATAATCAGAGGAGAATAAGGTGAAATTATTACTGTCATTGATATGTGCGCTGATGGTTTCGGGATTGGGCTGGGCCGATGGTCATGCGGCTGAACCCATTTTTGTTGAAAAGCAATCCATAGGTTTGTGGAAAGCTGAAGACTGTAAAAAGCTCAGTGCTGGCTCTGGATTATTCCTTGCGGTTTCCCAAGGATTACTGGAAGAATCTAAAGCGTTAAAAGAGAGCGGCAAAAAAAGAGAGGCCGGCAAAAAAATTCAAGCCGCTTTGGATTTTTCACAGTTAGCGACAAATTTGGCTACAAACTATCAGGCTTACTGTAAACCTTAAAAAGGCCATAATGTGAAACGCTTTTTTATTACAGCTGCAGTGATCATCGTTTTATTGATGGTGGTGATAGTTGTGCGTACGCTGTTGCATCAGCCACCAGCGGCGATTGATATTGAACAAGTTGAAATCGAGCTCAATGAAACTGAATTAGCCCAGCATTTATCCGAGTCAATTCAATTTCAGACGGTCTCATTTCAGTCCCCCGCGTATAAAGATAGGTCCCAATTTACGGGTTTTATAAGCTGGGTTCACAGCACATTTCCCCTCGTTCATGAGCGGCTGGAGTACCTTCAGCTCAACGACACAATGCTCTATCGCTGGCCCGGTTCTGATGCCTCTTTAAAGCCAATTCTCGTCACCGGCCACTATGATGTTGTGCCGGTGATTCCGGGAACTGAGAGCCTGTGGAAACATCCTCCTTTCACTGGTGTTATTGCCGATGGTGTTATCTGGGGTCGCGGTGCGCTGGATGATAAGAGCGGTGTTGTGGGCATTCTCGAGGCGACGACTTACCTGTTAGAGTCTGGTTACCAACCGACGAGAACGGTGTATCTTAGTTTTGGTCATGATGAAGAGATTGGAGGCTCCGAGGGTGCTGCTGTAGTGGCTGCCTATCTCAAAGAGCAGGGGGTTCAGCTGGCTTGGTCGCTGGATGAGGGCTCCTTTATATTTGATGGGCTCATTAGCGGTGTCAGCAGTTTAGTCGCGGCGGTAAATGTTGCTGAAAAGGGCAGTGTTAATCTGGATATAGTGGCTGAGGCTGAAGGGGGACATTCATCAATGCCGCCGCAGAAGAGTGCGGTCACAGACCTTGCTCGCGCAATCACCAAGCTTGAAGAAAATCCGATTCCAGGTGGGTTGGAAGGACCGAGCGCAGAAATGTTTGATATTTTTAGTCGCTATATGCCTTTTATTCCCAAAGCGCTATTTGCCAATCAATGGTTATTTGGGGGTCTTATTGAAAGCCAGCTCAGTGCTGCGCCAACCACAAATGCGATGCTGCGCACCACGACAGCGCCAACTATGCTTTCTGGTAGTGTTAAAAGCAATGTATTACCTATTGAGGCAATAGCTCGGGTGAATTTTAGAATCCATCCGAGAGATTCGATGGACAGTATTGAAAACTATGTGACTGATCTTGTTGCCAGTGACAGCATTACTGTTCATCGCCGCGGCGGCAGTGATGCTTCGCCGGTATCCGACTGGAAGGCGCCGGGCTTTGCTATAATTGCCCACAGTATGCGTGAGATCCATGGCGATATTCCGGTGGCACCTGGGTTGATGATCGCGGCTTCAGACAGTCGCCATTATGGCAAGGTAGCAGATAATGCTTATCGCTTTAATCCTATTCGCCTAACGCCAGAGCTGCTAACGGGTTTTCATGGCACCAATGAACGAATTTCTGTTACAGACTATGCTCAGGGAGTTCGTGGATATGTGCGCATTCTTTATCACGGCAGTTCTAACTAGGTTAGGGGACAGTTAGCGATGAAGATTGGGGTGATTCTCTTAGTCTTGGTGTTACTGATGGGACTGCCCTATGTCGCAAAAACCTATGGTCTTAAAGCGATCACAGTATCAGACTTGCCTGATAAGGGGGCCTGGGCAGAATTAAGTCAGGGTAATCTCTATTATCGTTGGTATGTGCCTGAGCCCGATAACGAAAATGGCGAAATCGTTATTTTGGTGCATGGTTTTTCAACACCGCATTTTGTCTGGGACCGGATCAAAAATCCTCTTTTAGAGCGCGGCTATAAAGTTCTAGTCTATGATCATTTTGGCAGAGGCTTATCGGAAAGGCCCGCCATTAGGTATGACAAAGGCCTCTATATTGGATCCCTTAAAGAACTGCTGACTCATCAACAGATTTCTCAACCTGTCCATCTAGTGGGTTATTCTATGGGCGGCGCTGTCGTCGGTCATTTTACCCGTGCTTACCCAGCTCAAACCAAAACCCTAACACTTATTGCGCCAGCGGGATTTATGCCAGGTGCCCAGACTGCTAATCGTTTGGTGACTCTGCCTGTAGTGGGGGAATGGCTTGGCCATATGTTTGCTAAAGACATTCTGGTAAGCGATGTAAGCGAGAGAGAAATGGCAAACATCGATGACCCGCTGGCAATGGATAAGCTAGATTTTGTATCACAGGTCAGCGAGCAACTGGCTTACAGCGGCTATGTAGAGTCTCTGGTTTCAACCTATAGATATTTCGACCTATTTAACGCCCAAGACACCTTTATTGCTGTTGGTAAACGGGATATTCCGACCCTTGCTATCTGGGGTACTAAGGATGCCACAGTGCCGTATTCTGGCACTAAAAATATGCTTGAGGCTATTCCTCATGCTGAGTTAATGACCATTGAAGAGGGTGGGCACAATATTACCTATATGCAGCCCAGTATTGTTGGTCCCGGTATTGCCGCATTTCTTGATAGATCAATATCTCTATCCCCATGATCGATATATTGAGACTAAATTGATATGCAAATGGTTCTATAGCAAACTGCTTGCTCGGAAGGCAGAGCAAAAGCAATAATACCCTCCTTTACAGATAATCTAATTTATTCCTTAACCTTTGAAGAGAAAACTATGTTTAGTCATGTCATGATCGGTGCTAATAACATCGAAGAGTCAAAAAAATTCTACGACGCCATTCTAGGTGAGTTAGGCATTAAGCCTGGCGTGATAGACCCCAAGGGCCGCTGCTTTTATTTTACTGAGACCGGTGTTCTCGGCCTCAGCGTGCCTATTGATGGTGAGCCTGCCAGTCATGGTAATGGCAGCACTTTAGGTTTTAATGTTAGTGATACCGCTCAGGGTGATGCCTGGCATGCCGCAGGTGTGGCCAATGGTGGTACTACCTGTGAAGATGCACCTGGTGTGCGCGATGGTGGTGATATGGGTGATATGTATCTGGCCTATCTGCGTGATCCTGCGGGCAATAAAATCTGTGCGCTTCTGCGTATGGGCTAAATAGCGATGCTCAAATAGTCATAAAAAACGCTAAGGCGGCTTTGCGAGTAATAACCTGAGTTAATCCAATTGGTAAGACTTGGTTGAGTTCTCATTGCCGCATTAGCGCTAATTATCGCCGCCATTGGATATCACTTCTATTGAGTAAAAGGCGATCAATCTTTAAAGCGATAACTAATTCCCTAAACTCTCCTGCTGCTCAATAATATTCGCTCTATAAAACTCTGGTATAGGCATTGACTGCCGAGTTGTAGGGTCAACAAATACCTGCGTTAAACCACCTTTGGCTAACAGTACGCCATTGGCATTATTATATAATTCAAATACCGCATCGGCGCTGGATTTGCCCAAACGTCCGTACCCTGCATAGACTGCAATATCAGAGTTTCCTGCAATTTCATTGAGATAGTCGCAGTGTATATTGACGGTAAATATAAGACAGGGTGCAGTGAGTGGGTCCATGATATTAAGGCCCAGTTGCTCCATATAGGCGCCAAGAACCTCATCGCCGAAAATTAAATAGTTGGCGAAATACAGATGCCCCTGAGCGTCCAGGTCGCTATATCTTACTTTGACGATTTCGCTAAAGGGTAGTTGGCTGTCTATTGTGGAACCCAAAATAATAACTCCTGTTAGTGTTTGATTTAGAGCCGCATTATGCGGGATTTTGTGAATATTTGATCTGTATAAAATTAGCTGGCCGCAGGCGGTATATATGCGGCATTATTATGGCCTATTTAATCGTCAGCAAAGCAGCAGAATAATAAGAAGATTGCCTTATGACAGAAGCCATTAAGCCACCATATAAAGTCGTACAGCGATTCTATACATTACATAGTCGCCATAGCAGTTTAGTGCTGGACTGCCGCGGTAACGCTCCTGCGATACTCTATTGGGGCGTGCGTCTGGGGCAGGGCACGAGCCCGGAGATGTTAGCCCTGTTGGCGACTCAGCAGGAGGCTCCCGCCTGCCCACCAGAGGAGGCACCTATTGCCCTATCGCCAGAATTGGGTGCGGGCTTTCAGGGCAATCCTGGTATTCAGGTTCATCGCCAAGGGCTGCAATGGGCGGTGAGCGCGCAGATTGAATCTGTTACTCAAACCAACGATAGCGATCTAACCATTGTCTCTGTCTGTAAGAGCACTCAGATAAGAATTACCCATCGACTTGGGTTGGATTGCGATAGTGATGTTTTAAGTGCCAGCACCGAGTTATGCAATATTGGTGAAAGTAGTTTATCGGTAGAACAGTGCAATGCACCCAGTATCCCTCTGCCTATGGACTACAATAAAATTCTTGGTTTTCAGGGTCGCTGGGCCAATGAATTTCAGCTCCAGCCTGTGGACCGCTTTATGGGCACCTATCTGCGGGAAAATCGCTCGGGGCGAACCTCCCATGATTCATTTCCCGGGGTGATTATCCATACCGAGCAGACCAGCGAAAGTTCAGGCGCAGCCTATGGGCTGCATCTGGGTTGGAGTGGCAATCACCGTATTCGTATTGAAGAGCAGTTTGTAGGCCGTGCCTACGCTCAGTTGGGAGAGCTTTTTTTCCCCGGTGAATTAAGCCTTGACCCCAATCAATCCTATTGCTCGCCGATGCTCTATGGGGCCAGTACTAATAATGGTTTATCAGCGTTATCCAAGTGTTTTCATCGCTATATCAGATCCCATCTTACGGATGCGCGTATGGCCGGAAAGGCCAAGCCGGTGCACTTTAATACTTGGGAGGCCATGTATTTTGATCTATCTCTGGAGCGGCTTCAGGCACTGGCTGACAGTGCCGCTAAAGTGGGTGCCGAGCGTTTTGTGCTGGATGATGGCTGGTTTAAAAACCGCAAATCTGATTGTGCTGGGCTGGGGGATTGGACTGTCGATAAGACAGTTTTCCCTGATGGCTTAGGCCCATTAATCGATTATGTGCATGCCCAAGATATGGAGTTTGGTCTGTGGATTGAGCCGGAGATGGTTAACCCGGATAGCGACCTTTATCGCACTTATCCAGACTGGGTGTTGAGTACGCCACCAGCGCCATTGATCCTATCGAGAAATCAGCTGGTGCTGGATTTAACTCGCACGGACGTTCAGGACTATCTATTTAATTGCATCGACGCACTGCTAGATCAGTATCCGATTGCCTACTTAAAATGGGATATGAATCGGGTGATTAATCAGCCCGGCAATGCCGAGGGGCGGGCGATTACCCATTATCAGACATTGGCTCTATATGGATTATTGGCCCGTGTTCGCGCGGCGCACCCGATGGTTGAAATCGAAAGCTGTTCCTCTGGGGGTGGCCGAGCCGACTTTGGTATTCTAGGTTACACAGATCGGATCTGGCCCTCGGATAGCAATGATGCGCTGGATCGTCTGGCCATCCAAAAAGGCTTTTCAATGTTTTTCCCGGCGGAATTTATGGGTGCCCATGTGGGGCCTAAAGACTGCCATATTACTGGACGCAGTATCAGTATAGCCACCAGAGCCGGGGTGGCACTGTTTGGGGGTATGGGCATTGAGGCCAATCTACTGGAAATGGATGACAAAGAAAAACAGGTTTTAACCGAGGCTGTAGTTCTGCACAAACAGCACCGGCGTTTAATCCATAGCGGCGATCTAGTGCGTCTTGATACCAGTGAGGATGAAAATAGCTTTGGCATTATTGCCGCCAATCAAAAGGAGGCATTATTTTCCTATGCACTGCTAAAGAGTCCATCCACCACTGCAATGGGCCATTTACGCTTCCGCGGGTTGGAGGCAAATACCCTTTATACGGTGACTATTATTTGGCCCACAGCACCGAGCAGCGCCTCATCATCCATTGTGGATGTGATTAATGGCTCGGTGGTGACTGGCGATGCCCTAATGAACTTTGGGCTGCAACTGCCGATTATGCAGCCGACAAGTCTGCTGATTTTTCATCTGACGAGTTGAGGCCAATAAACTCGGCTCTGTTACCAAAGACCAATCGGTTGATACTCAGCGCCAGTCCGACACAGATAAAGAAAGTGAAAAACGTCATATGAATATAGTGCAGCGGCATCCATAGCCAGATAAAGCAGGCATACATAAAGACTCCAAAGATCACTGCTGCAATCGCTGCTCGATAATCTACATTCTTAAATAGCAGACCCACAGCAAAGCAGGCCAGAATGGGCATACTAATCAGACCCCAGAGCTCTTGAAGTAGATTAATAATACTGTCGGACTGAGCATAGACCGGCACCATGGCAACGGCGATCAGCACAAACACTCCTGTAGCTATACCGCTTAGCACCCGCACATTAGGTTTTTCATCAATATAGCGCTCGTGCAGATCACAGACATACATAGCGGAGGAGGAGTTGACCATACTGTTAAATGAGCTGAGTACTGCCGCCGCAATGGCTGCGGCAAATACACCGGATAACCAGCTTGGCAACAGATCACCCACAATACGGCCATAGGCCTGGTCGCCAATATCGCCGTAGAGTTTATAGGCAACAATACCGGGGATAACCACCATCGAAGGGATAAAAATAACGCGAATAAAGGCCGCTGCATACACGCCTTTTTGTGCTTCTTTGACCGTGGGTGCAGCCATAGCGCGCTGGGTGATGGTCTGGTTGGTACTCCAATAGAAAATTTGAATCAGAAACATACCGGTTAGTAATGTATGCCAAGGTATAGGCGACGCGCTGTCGCCAATCAATGTTAATCGCTCGGCGGGGATACCGCTAAAGTCAAAGTTGATGGCCATCAGAGATAGCACCACAATCACCAGCCCCATAAGCAACACCAGCACACCACCGTAGGTATCCGATACTGCTACGGCTCGCAGGCCACCCAGCACGGAATACGCCGCGCCCACCAGTGCAAAGGCAATGGCAATGGTCATTAGATCCGCATCAATACCAGTCATAGAAATCATAAATAGCGCGCCGGTATAGATAACCGCAGGCTGAAAGACAAACACATTAATAAACAGGAACATAGTGGAGACCAGTGCCCGGACATGTTTGCTATCGTAACGTCGTTCAAGGAGCTCAGTAGTGGTGGTGCAGTTATTGCGGTAGTACACAGGCAAAAATACCTTGGCCAATACCATTAGACCAACAAAACCGGCCAGCTCCCAAAGCGCCAGCAATAGCATCTGATTGCCATTCATGCCTACTAGCTGGTCGGTACTCAGATTGGTAAGGGTGATGGAGCCTGCAACAAAGACCCAGGTCAGGCCGCCGCCGGCGAGAAAGTACTCTTTGTTGGAGTCTGTTGAATGTCGATTTTCACCGCGACATTTAATGTAGGTGATCAGTGCAATGGCACCCAGCACAAAACAGAATACGGCTAGTTGAATGGCTTGCTCGCTCAAGGGGAGACTCCTATTTTTTAATTATTATTAGTTGGTTGTCATTAGCTGCCTGAGGCCCGCCAGACTGTAACACCATGGGGCTTTATTTGGCTACTGCCCCGCATTAGGCCGGTATCAGGATCTAATGGCAGCGCCTGAGGTTGACCTAGGTCGTTAAAGGCAAACACCACCAGTCATTTTGGTGTGCGTTACTATCTTTATTAAACCAAAATTTGGCTACTACACTGTACTGAGCAAGATACTGGTTTCGCTATTAGCAATACCATCAATTAATCTTACTTCTCTTAACACTTGGTCAAATTCCGCCAAGCTCGACGATTGAATTTCAGCCACTAAATCCCATGCCCCGTTAGTCGTGTGCACTTTCTGTAATTCGGGCAGTCCACGTAGTTTACTGATAATCCTAGAGGTCGATTTACCTGTCACCTCGATCAACATAATCGCGCGAATAGCCCCGTCGTCAATGCTGGCACTGGCTCTTATGGTAAAACCAACAATAGCTTTGGTTGCGAGCAGCCGGTCCAGACGGTTTTGTACTGTCCCGCGAGATACTTTTAATACCTTGGCCAATTTTGAAATTGACGCTCTAGCATCTGTGCGGAGCAGTGAGATGAGATCACGATCGAGAGAATCGTAGCTAACCCCACGGTTTTGGTTATCCATAGTCTCAGTCCTATCTTTCGTATACATAAATACACGCAGTAATTTAACTAAATGTCATAAATGTCTGACAATTTGATAAATATTGTTACAGATTATGCAAACTATTGCTATATCGTTTGAACTCTTGTCGCTCTACCATTTCCCACACTTAAAAGCCCATCAGGCGGGTCAGGGCTCAGGTTGAATCCTAGGTTGACTCATAAGCGGCTGTAACGAGAAATAATAGGCGAGATAAGATGAAAACACTCAGTGCAATTGATGCTAGCTCCATTTTACATCCCGCAACCAATGCGCATGACTTCGCGCGCACTGGATCCAGAATAATTGAGTCGGGTAAAGGGATTTATCTGCGTGACAATGGAGGCAAGCAACTGATTGATGCGGTAGCAGGCTTATGGTGCGTGAATATTGGCTATGGCCGAGAAGAGATAGCAGAAGCCATGCAAAAAGCCGCGCTAGAGCTTGGTTATTATCATACGTTTTCTGGCATGTCGAACATAGGTCAGATTGAGTTGGCAGAACGCCTATTGGAAAAAGCACCGGATGGCATGTCCAAAGTCTTTTTTGGCAGTGGCGGATCCGATGGCAATGACAGTCTGATCAAGATCGTTTGGTATATCAATAATATTCGCAATAGACCCCAGAAGAAGAAAATTATTTCCCGCTGGCAGGCCTACCATGGTACCTCAGTTGCCACGGCCAGCCTTACGGGGTTGCCATCATTTCATACCGCTTTTGATCTGCCGACAAATAATATTTTACACACCGAGTCCCCGGACTTTTTCCGCCACGGTCTAGATGGCGAGACAGAGCTGGAATTTTCTTCACGTCGAGCGCAGCAGCTAGAGGAAATGATTTTAGCTGAGGGCGCAGATACCGTAGCGGCATTTATTGCCGAGCCAGTGCTGGGTGCTGGAGGCGTTGTAACGCCTCCAGAGGGTTATTTTCCGGCAATTCAGAAAGTACTAAAACGTTACGACATTTTATTTATTGTTGATGAGGTTGTCTGTGGCTATGGCCGTCTAGGGACATGGTTTGGAAGCGAAATGTATGATCTTAAGCCTGACATGATGACGACTGCCAAAGCTCTCACCAGTGGCTATTTTCCCTATTCGGCATCCTTTGTTTCGGAGGAGATTTGGGAGCTGATCAAAGAGGGTTCGGTCAAGTATGGCAACTTTGCTCATGGCTATACCTATGCAGGGCACCCAATTGGTGCAGCAGTTGCAATGGCCAATTTAGATATTATTGAAAAAGAAAACCTAGTTGGTAACGCCGCTACTGTGGGTGCTTATTTTCATGAGCAGTTAAATAAACGGTTTGCCCAGGACAGCTTTGTTGCACAGGTGCGTGGCAAAGGCATGATTGCCGCAGTGCAGCTGGTAAAGGATAAAACCGATAAGAAGTTCTTTGATAAAGACATAAAAATCTCTGCCAAAGTGGCACAGAAATGTTATGAAAACGGACTTATTGCCAGACCATTGCCCTCTTTGGACTCAATGGCATTCTCACCCCCTTTAATTTGTACGACCGATGATATTGATAATATCGTCAATGTATTTGACGCATCAGTGCGCAGCGTTATGACAGAGGTTTTGTAGGCTGAAATGCTTGGCTTGATTAACGTTAATACCAATTAAAGGTAGTTTAATATGATTATTGTAAGACAGATTAGAGAAGACGATATTGATGGCTTATTGCGCCTCGCTGAAGCTGCCTATCCAGGGATGACAACATTGCCACCCGACCTGGCCACGCTGAGCAAAAAAATTACTGTTGCAATTGCTAGTCTGTCGAAGGTAGTAACGGCACCAGGGCGAGAAAAGTACTTACTAGTAATGGAAGATACCGATACTGGGCTACTGGTGGGTACCGCTGGAATTATTGCCCAATTGGGTGAAGATGATCAGTTTTATTCCTACAAGATCAATAAGGTAACCCACAGCAGTAAGGTTCTAGATAAGAAAGTAAGCGTTGAAACTCTCAACCTATCCAATCATTTTGAAGGTTTTGCCGAAGTAGCAACCCTGTTTTTAGATGAGCCCTACCGTAGGAATGGCAATGGTAAATTACTTGCTCGCAGCCGGTATTTATTTATGGCTGAATTTAGAGAGCGGTTCCCTGCCCAGGTAATGGCCGATCTTCGCGGCTATTTTGATAAACAGGGTCGATCGCCATTTTGGGAAGCTATAGGTAAGAATTTCTTTGATATGGACTTTAGCGCAGCCGATTTATTTGGTGCCGTCAATGGCAACCAGTTTATCGCCGATCTGATGCCAACGCAGCCTATCTATGTCAACTTGCTCTCTGAAGAGGCACAGCAAGTCATCGGCAGACCCAATGACCAAGGCAAGGCGGCCTTAGCGATGCTGGAAAAAGAGGGCTTTCAGTGGCGTGGACAGATAGATATTTTCGATGGCGCGCCCAGTGTCGACACCTTTATCGATCAACTTGCAACAGTTACCTCTAGCGCTGTCGGCACTATTGTCGGTGAGGCAGTTAATTGTGATGGCAAGCAATACATAGTAAGCGGTGGAGATGTTACGTCTTTCGCAGCCTGTATTAGCTGCCTTGATCTCGGCAATGATAAAAACGTTTCGCTGCCTCCAGAGACATTGAATGCCCTCAATTTATCAATAAATGACGCCGTTAGGTACACAGAGCTGTAGCTGTGTCTTTAAGGTCAGCCGCTACTTTGGCTAGTAAAACAAGGAAATTAACCATGTCCCACACAGTTGAGATGAATTTTGATGGCCTTATTGGCAGTACCCACAACTATGCGGGACTGTCACAGGGCAATTTGGCCTCAACCAATAACACCAAGCTGGTGTCACAGCCACGCCAGGCTGCCAAAGAGGGTCTTGCCAAAATGATGCGGCTGCATCAGCTTGGTTTAAAACAGGGTATTTTAACCCCTCAAGAGCGGCCACATATTCCTACGCTTAGAGAACTTGGCTTTTGCGGCACTGATCAGGCGATCATAGAAAAAGTTGCTAAAACTGCGCCTAATTTGTTGGCGATGTGCTATTCAGCGTCTTCAATGTGGGCCGCCAATGCGGCTACGGTTTCACCCAGCAGTGATAGCGAAGACGGTCGTGTTCACTTTACGCCAGCCAATTTAAAAAGCATGTTTCATCGCTCTATCGAGCACAGTACGACGAGCAAAACATTAAAGGCGATTTTCACCAATGATAAGTATTTTTGTCACCATAATGCGCTGTCGGGCGGAGTCCATTTTGGTGATGAGGGGGCAGCCAATCACAATCGACTATGCAATGAATATGGTGAACAGGGCGTCGAACTATTTGTCTATGGCAAACATGATTTTGGCGACTCCCGAGGCAGTACCAACTTCCCTGCGAGACAGTCCTTAGAAGCCTCGAGGGCGATCGCACGTAAGCATGGTTTGAGGTCCGGAAAAGTGGTGATGGCCTGTCAAAGTGCAGAGGTCATCGACACCGGCGGATTTCACAATGATGTGGTGAGCGTGAGTAATAAAAATGTGCTGTTTATGCATGAGCGAGCATTTGCCGATAAGTCTAGATTATTTAAAGAGGTTGCCGCAGCTTATGGCGAGCAACCAGTTCATTTTATAGAGGCACCCGAGCAGCTCGTATCTCTCGATGATGCTATTAAGTCATACCTGTTTAATTCTCAACTGGTCAACCTACCTGGAACTGAGGGAATGACCCTGATACTGCCAAGGGAAAGCCAGGAAAATAAAAACGTTCATGGCTATTTACTCGACCTTATTACACAGGATACGCCGATTAAACATCTGGAGTTTGTCGATGTGCGTCAAAGTATGCGCAACGGAGGCGGTCCGGCCTGTTTGCGTCTACGAGTTGTCTTAAATGAAGAGGAATTAGCGCAGGTTAACCCCGCCTTTGTATTCAGTGAAGAGCTGTTCTTGACACTCAATAACTGGGTTGACAAGCATTATCGTGATTCCCTGAGTAGTGCAGATTTGGCCGACCCAAATTTACTCTATGAGAGTAGAGGGGCCCTGGATGAGTTAACCCAGATTATGGGGCTTGGAAGCTTTTATGAGTTCCAACAGGTTTAACCGGATGAGTACTTTTCAGGAGCAGCTATTTGGCGAGCAAAGCTTTGTGCAATTTACCCTGGATGAAGCCTTCATTGAGGGGCGGCCTAGTCTGATCATAGACAATAATGTTGTGGTAGAACTCTGGGATAATGGCGTTCTATGTTTTCACCCTCAGGGAGGTACACTGAAAAATTCGATTTTATTATCGGTTGGTGTGCATGGCAATGAAACTGCGCCTATTGAAATTATAGATCAATTAGTGACTGACATTTTGGCAGGTAAAGTTGCCGTTAGGCAGACCTTACTTATTGTGATTGCGAATCCAAAGGCGATAAAAGCTGGCAGACGTGAAATCGATGAAAACATGAATCGTCTGTTTAATGGCGCCCTGACAGGCAAAGATGAGGATTCTGACGAGCGTCGTAGAAGTCGTACTTTAATGGACTACAGTCGCGATTTCTTTGGCATGGATGCTCATAAAAAGATTCACTATGACTTGCATACTGCGATTAGAGGTTCTGTGTACAAGCAGTTTGCTGTATCTCCAAACGCTGGCGGTCGAGCCGAGACTGGGCATCAGTGTTTATTATTGGGACAATGGGGCATCGAAGCCATATTAACCACGACGCAAAAGAGCGCTACATTCTCTGCATTCACTGCCAATACTTTGGGAGTCACCAGTTTTACCCTGGAGCTTGGCAGTGCAAAACCCTTTGGTAAAAATAATATCACCGAGTTCGCCGCTATCGTCACCGGGCTGCGTGAGATGATCGGTGGAGATGTCGACTTAGCAGCCGAGAGAAAAGTGGCCAAACGTTTTATTGTCGCGGCTGAGGTGTCTAAGAAAACTGAAGCATTCCGTCTTCTTTTCGCGTCAGATATAGTCAACTTTACTCCCTTTAACGTGGGTGATGTTCTCGCGACAGACAAAGACTACCAATACATTGTGACAAAAAGCGGCGAACGAATTTTATTCCCTAATGAAAATGTCGCTATTGGGCAGCGAGCCCTGGTCATTGTTCGTCCTGACGAAAACTACACTGAGAATACCTTATGAAAAAAACTAAAGTCTCTATCATTGGTGGCTCCGGATACCTTGCTGCAGAACTGCTGCGCAACCTGTTAAGTCGCGATGATGTGGAAATATTGCGGGTGTCTAGCAAAGATCATATAGGCAAAACTATTGGCGAAGTTAACCGCTCATTTTGGGGGCTTAGTGACATCGTTCTGGAAGATATCCCGCCGCAGGAATGTGCCGCAGGTGCAGATATTGTATTCCTCGCAATGCCTCATGTAATAACGGCACGTGTTGCTATGGAACTATTTCAGCTAGATATTCGAATTATCGATTTGTCAGGTGACTTTCGCCTTAAACAGCTGAGTGATTACACAGGATACTATGCCGATCAACATCCTTGTCCTGAGCGACTGGGGACGTTTGTTTATGGCATGCCGGAACTCTATGCCGAGCAGATTAAAACCGCTAAGTACGTGGCTAATCCCGGTTGCTTTGCTACCTGTATAGCCACTTCGCTGCTGCCCTTGGCGAATGCAGGGCTTATGCAGCAGTCAGCGGTTAAGGTAGTGGCGTTAACCGGTTCAAGTGGCTCTGGTGTGCACCCCCAGGCGGGTAATCATCACACCCTGCGCAGCAATAATCTAAAGACCTACAAAGTCTTTAGTCATCAGCACACCCCAGAAATACTGCAAACCTTAAGCGCAGCCGGAGCAGGGCAGGTCAAACTGGATTTTGTCCCTGTATCTGCACCTCTTGCCCGCGGAATGATGTCGATCGCTCAACTCGATCTGCCAGCCGGCCTAACTGAGGACCGATTACGCCAGATGTATGAGGCCTATTATAAAGATTTTCCACTTATCTCGGTGCTACCCAAGGGCATGTCTCCAGAGGTAGTAGCCGTCAAAAACTCCGCGCGTATAGAAATTGGTATTGAGATAAGCCAGACCCATAGCGATGGATGCAAAACTCTGTGCGTCACTAGCGTACTGGATAACCTGATTAAGGGTGGGGCAGGCCAGGCTATACAGAATTTTAATTTGATGACGGGTCATGACAACAACTACCAGCTTGATCAATTGGGTATGTGGCCATGAGCCATCAAAAACCACTAGCAGTCGTAAAAGTGGGCGGCGACATTTTGCTTGATGACAGTCAGCGCATCGGGCTAGTGAACAATATTCTGGGCCTGATAAGCGACAACTGGAATGTTGTGGTATTACATGGCGGTGGCTCCCAGGTTTCTGCCATGCAGTCTCGCTGTGGAATAGAGCCGCGGAAAGTGGCTGGGCGGCGTATCACTAGTGGCGATGATCTAGAGTTGGTAAAACAGGTATTGTGTGGCCAGGTAAATGTTGATCTGGTGTCTGTAATGCAGGCTCAGGGGGTTAATGCATTTGGCTGCCATGGCGCTTCTGGGAAACTCATAGAGGCCCAAAGGCGCCCGCCAACAATCGTGTCTGGTGGTGGTCCTGAACCTATCGATTTTGGTGAGGTAGGCGATGTTACTACGATTAATACTCAGCTTTTAGAGCGCTTATTGGCTGAAGACCTAGTGCCTGTGATTGCCTCCATAGGTATGAACGACAGTGGTGAAGTCTTTAATATTAATGCTGACACCACGGTTGTTCAGATTGCGAAACAGATGTCTGCACAGCTGCTTATCTTTGTGACCGGCATCGGTGGTATTTATAAAGATATTGACAACCCTCAGAGCCGCTTTGGTCATTTAGACGCAACTGAGGCTAGAGAATATATCGATAGCGGTATTATTGTCGGCGGCATGATCCCAAAGGTGGAAGAAGCCTTGTTATTAATAGAATCTGGTATGGATACCATTGCGATTGTTGATGCAAATGATCCCTTGGCTTTTATTAGTATTGCCAGGGGCGAGACAGACTATGGAACTCTAATTAGGAATACGTAGTTGCAGATATTGCTTTAGCAGCTAGCCTATTTGGTCGACCAGGCCCATAAAAGCCATTAGATGGAGAATTTATCAGGAAAAACAGAGGATTCTTGACTTAGTCCGAACATCTGAGGTTAAAATGGAACTATTGTGGAAAACTTAAAGATTGTGGCGCGTACGCGGCGAAAAATCAGGTTTTTACAGTGGCCGTAGTAGGTCTATTTAGTCATTCAATCAATGAAAGAGTCGTATGAGTCTCAGAGAAACTAACAAGGTCAATCGACAAAAGCGGATAGTAGCAAATGCCGCTCGATTTTTTTCTTCAATAGGCTACGACCTTACGGCAATAGAAATGGTCGCCGAGAGGTCTAACGTCT
>CAJXVK010000023.1 GCA_913060735.1 uncultured Cellvibrionales bacterium | reverse complement strand
ACGAGATCCTCTCTGGTCTCGTGGGCTCGGAGATGTGTATAAGAGACAGCTTGTAGCCAGCGTATTTCTAATTAGAATGGTTCCACCAAGAGAAAAATCTTGAGTAATAATAACAATAAAAAATAATAATAATTGGATGGATTGCGAAAGTGTTCTGGGGGTTATAGCTTTAGGGCTCAAACTTTAAGAACCATTGAAAGGGATTGTCTTAGGACAGTCCCTTTTTACTTTTTAGACTCTTTTTATAGTTACGCTGAAGCTCTTTACATAGCTCCGCTGAGGCTCTCTATATACCGCAGCTTCCCTCATCGTTCCTGCAATCCAACCTCCCTTGTTGCCCAATCCTCTGTTAGACTGGCATCTTTAAATTATCTATCGGCACGTTGTACATGCTGGAAATTATTAGTAGGTTCTTCGATAAGGGTCAGTCTCAACTAGATGCTGGCGAACCGGTTATCGTGAGCGCCCAATATCACTCTCTATCACCCAAAATGATCAGCCGTGATGCCCGCCGGGTCGTTGAGGTTTTGCAGGATGCAGGCTACGAGGCCTACGTCGTGGGTGGCGCAGTGCGCGACTTGCTTCTGGGGCTTAAAGCCAAAGACTTTGATGTGGCCACTGACGCCAAGCCTGCCGAGGTAAAATCATTATTTAGACGCTCGCGTATTATTGGCCGTCGCTTTCAAATTGTGCATGTGCAATTTAGCCGTGAAATTATTGAAGTCACGACATTCCGCTCCAATGAAACCAAATCCAACGACAAAAGAAAGAACCACCGCCGACAAACCGATAGTGGCATGCTTACCCGCGACAATGTATTTGGCAGTTTGAATGATGATGCCAGTCGCCGCGATCTGACCATAAACGCCATGTACTATGATCCGGGCGAAAATAGCATCCATGATTTTGCCGAGGGTCTGGACGATATAGAGAAACGCGTTATTCGCATTATGGGGGATCCCGCGACAAGGTTTCGTGAAGACCCTGTGCGTATGCTGCGCGTCGTTCGCTTTGCGGCCAAACTCGGCTTTAATATAGAAAATCGCACCGGCAAACCCATGCATAAGTTGGCGTCAAATCTAGAGCATGTGTCACCGCCGAGGTTATTTGATGAAACCCTTAAGCTATTTATGAGTGGGCAGGGACTAGCCTCTTTCTGGTTACTTCATGAGTACGGCCTGTTCGAGCGTATCGTGCCGCAAATTAGCAATATGATGAAAGACCGCAATAGCCTTACCAGCAAACTGATTGAGCAGGCATTTACCAACACCGACCTACGTATTCGCGCCGAAAAACGTGTTACACCGGCATTTATCTATGCTGCACTGCTGTGGCCGGCTGTGCAAAAGCTTGCGGCGCATTATCGCGACCTCGGCAATTCGCCATCCTATGCTTTGAGCAAAGCCTCAGGCGAAGTGATCGTTCAACAAATTTCTATCACCGCAATTCCGCGTCGCTTTACCCTATCAATGCGTGAAATCTGGGATTTACAGCTGCTGTTGCCACGCAGAGGCGGACATCGTGCCAAGCGACTAGTCGAGCATCCGCGCTTTCGAGCAGCCTATGACTTTGTGCTACTGCGAGAGCAGGCCGGTGAAGAACTGGGTGGCCTCGGCGATTGGTGGACTGCCTATCAGGATGCCAATGAAGAGCAGAGAGAGCATATGGCTCACTCTGTGGGTGATCCCGGCAAAAATCGCAAGCGGCGCAATCGGCGCAAACCTAAATCCAAACCTGCCGCTGAGTAGTCAATCAATGGCTGAGGTATATATTGGGTTGGGCAGTAATCTTAAAGGTCATGGCGGCAGTCCCGAAACTCAGCTAGATCGAGCGATAGAAAGCATTTCACAGCGCCCAGATATCAATCTGATGGCTGTCTCCCCGCGCTACCAGACCCGGGCCATAGGCCCTGGAAATCAGCCTGACTATATCAATGCAGTCGCCCGTCTTAACACCGAACTATCGCCATTAGACCTTCTCGACTGCCTACAAAAGATAGAACATCAGCAGGGTCGAGTACGAACCATTCGCTGGGGAGCCAGAACCCTCGACCTCGATATTTTGCTCTACAACGACCAAGTAATAGACAGTGAACGACTGACTGTGCCCCACCCAAGAATGCATGAGCGCGCATTTGTACTCGCGCCTCTGCGTGATTTAGACGCCAGTATTGTGCTTCCCAACGGTGAAAATATCCTCAGCCTATTGGCAAACTGCTCGGACCAAGGTATCGTAAAATTCCAGAGTCTGGAATAGTTAACATACTTGGAGAGCAATGTGGAACAGAGTAGCCTCAGTGATGTAACAGTTGATCTATCTGCGCCTACCATCCCCAGCTACATTGCCATAGAAGGCCCAATAGGCATTGGTAAAACCACATTAGCCAAGCGTCTGGCGCAATCATTTAACTATGAAACACTGCTGGAAGAGGCTGAAGAAAACCCTTTCTTAGAGCGCTTTTACCTGGATCGTCGTGCCAATGCGCTGCCAACTCAGCTTTATTTCTTGTTCCAGCGTATACGCAAACTGCAGGACTTACGCCAGGGTGATATTTTTCAGCAGGTACGCATATCGGATTTTTTGATCGACAAAGATCCACTATTTGCGCAGGTAACCTTAGATGACGACGAGTATCGTCTCTATCAAAATGTCTACGACAATATTATTACCGACCTACCCAAACCGGATTTAGTTATCTATCTGCAGGCGCCTACCGAAACCCTCTATGACCGGGTGCAACGCCGGGGTACAGCAATAGAAAGGCCCATTAAGCAATCCTATCTGCAGCAGTTAAACGATGCCTACACCCAGTTCTTCTACCATTATGACGACACGCCACTACTGATCGTCAACACCGCAGAAATTAATCTGGCCGAAGGTGACCTCGATTACGACAATCTAGTGAAATACATACTGCAGACAAAATCTGGCCGCCATTACTACAATCCTCACCCCATTGCTCAGGCAGCAGCGAGCTGATCCCTTGTCATAATCGATGAAACCCAGTAACGTGGCCGACTCTAAGACCTATTGAGGCCTAAGCCCCACAATGAAAACCACCACCATTAGCAGTTTAAATGCCATGAAAGCGGCGGGCGACAAGTTTGCCGTTATCACCGCCTACGACTATACCTTTTCAAGAATGATTGAGACCGCCGCCATTGAAGTGACATTGGTTGGTGACTCGCTGGGCAATGTTATTCAGGGTCGCGATAGCACCATTCCAGTAACAGTCGACGAAATGGCCTACCACACCGCCGCGGTAAAACGCGGCAACAGCCGTACATTGTTGATGACAGATATGCCATTTATGTCCTATGCCAGCGAGACTCAGGCAATGAATAATGCCGCCATCCTAATGCAGGCCGGTGCGCAAATGGTTAAGTTAGAGGGTGGCGAATGGCTTGCCGACAGTATCTATATGCTCACTGAACGCGGTATTCCCGTCTGTGGCCATGTTGGCCTGACTCCACAGTCAGTGCATAAGCTTGGTGGCTACAGGGTACAGGGCAAAGAAGAAGAGGCAGCAGCACAGATGATTGCTGAAGCCAAGATACTTGAAGAAGCCGGTGCTGATTTAATCGTCGTAGAGTGCGTGCCATCCTCACTCGGCCGCGAGCTATCGCAGGCGCTGACCATACCAGTGATCGGCATCGGTGCCGGACCAAACACCGACGCTCAGGTTCTAGTGCTGCACGATATGCTGGGTATCTCCCAGCGCCTACCGCGCTTCTCACGCAACTTTCTTGAGTCGTCCTCCAGTGTACAGGATGCTATTACCGCCTACGGCACTGCAGTGCGTGACGGCAGCTTCCCGGCCCCGGAGCACTGCTTTAAATAACCCATTAAAATAAGAGTAAAAAGAAGAATAACCATGACTGCATCTATTTATGACTTTAGCGTACCTACCAGCAGCGGCGATGAGAAATCCCTACAAGACTACCGCGGCAAGGTATTGTTGATTGTTAATACCGCCAGCAAGTGCGGCTTTACACCCCAGTACGAAGGCTTACAGGCGCTCTATGATCAGTACCATGAACGCGGCCTGGTAGTTATTGCTATGCCCTGTAATCAATTTGGCAAGCAGGAGCCTGGCAGCAATGCTGAGGTTCAGGAATTTTGTCAAATCAACTATGGTTTGAGCTTTCCTGTGATGGGAAAAATTGATGTTAATGGTGCCAATCGACATCCACTTTATAGCTACCTGACCGAACAGGCTGGTGGCCTGATCACCGACGGTATCAAATGGAACTTCACCAAGTTCTTAATCGACCGCGATGGGCAGGTTGTTAAGCGATTTGGCAGTATCAGTAAACCCGAGGCCATCGCCTCAGATATTGAAAAACTGCTTTAGCGCCGGAGCCTCGAGGTGCCAGCCTTCGCTGGCATGATGGGCTGCACTACTGGTTCTTCAGCGCAGTAAAGTAAGCCGTGGCGGCCTTGTTTACCCTGGGCGCCAGATACAGGGCTGAAATCATGGTTGGTATCGCCATAGTCGCGTAGGACGCCAGAATCAAACCATTAACTATATCCAGAGACACCACAGCACCAACAACCAATAGGCCGAGGTAAATCGGTGAATAATAGTACTGGCGCTCCACGCCGAATAAGAACCCCATGCACTTAACGCCATAGAACCACATGGTAACCATGGTGCTAAAGCTCAGCATACCCACCATAATCAAAAGTAAGTAGATGCCCGTATTCGGGAATACCTGCTCAATCGCACGGGCAGTCATGGTAACACCCTCAAGACCGGCGTCAGTTTGCCAGACACCTGTCAACAGAATAATTAATGCTGTGCAGGTACAGACCACCAATGTATCGATTACCGGCCCAATCATGGCCACAACACCTTCACGAATAGGCTGCCCTGTTTTGGCCGCGCCATGGGCCAGAGACTCGGTCCCTATGCCCGCTTCATTACTAAATGCGCCACGGCGCACGCCAATAAGAATCACCGTACCAATAGAGCCACCCGCAGCAGCCTCACCGGTAAAGGCATCGGTCACGATTAACCAGAGCATGGCCGGGATCTCAGAGGCGTAGGTATACAGCACCGTTACTGTCATCACTAAATACATGATCACCATGGTGGGGACCAGACGCACAGTCAGGCGACCGATACTTTGAATTCTACCGGCCACAACCATGGCCACCAACGTCGCCACCATTGAACTGGCGATCAGATCAAAAGTGAAATGCTGTTCACTGGTAGCCCAGCCGGCGGGAATAGCCACCACATCTCGAAGCAGCTGAATAAACTGATTAGCCTGAAAAAGTGGCAGCGCACCAATTAGGCAAGCCGCCGCAAAAAGTGCCGCCAGTGGATACCAGCGCTGTCCCATACCCTGCGTAATCACATACATAGGGCCGCCGTGAAGTGTGCCCTCAGCATCTTTACCACGATACATAACTGCAAGAGAAGCGGTATAAAATTTAGTGGCCACACCAACAATCGCGGTTACCCACATCCAGAACACCGCGCCTGGACCGCCAATACTGATAGCAATTGCCACCCCAGCAATATTGCCAAGCCCTATGGTGCCAGAAAGTGCCGTCGCCAGAGCTTGGGAATGCGGAATATGCCCAGGATCATTGGGATCACTGAATTTACCGCGCAGCAAATCAATGCCATGGCCGAAATAGCGATAGGGCTGAAAACGCGAATAGAACATAAAGAAGACACCGCCGCCGACCAGCAAACTTACCAGTGGCGTACTCCACATCATATCGGCCCAGGCGTTAAAAAAGTCTTCGAGTTGCTGCAGTGAAACCATATGCGGTTTTTCTTATTATTATAGAGGTGATAAAACAGGTTCTAGTCTTTTGGCTTCACATACAGAACCAGGCTGTGGCCAACTAATTGAAAGCCATTTTGGCTGGCGATTCGCTCTTGGATTTTTTCAATTTCGGCATCGTGAAATTCAATAACAGCACCGGTCTCTGTGCACACCATATGATCGTGATGTTCACCGCGATCGAGCTCGTAGACGGCTGGGCCATTATCAAAATTATGTCGCTCAATAAGGCCTGCGGTTTCGAACTGAGTCAGCACTCTATAGACAGTCGCTATACCCACATCTTCCTCTGCATCTCGCAGTGACTGGTAGATATCTTCGGCCGTCATATGCCGATCCTCGCAGTTTTCTAGAATCTGTAAAATCTTGATTCTGGGCAATGTGACCTTTAGGCCTACTTTTTTAAGCTCCTGATCTTCTGGAGTCATAGTTACCTCTTCTCTATGGGATGGGCTTTAGGTATTATCACCGTTCGCGCAACTAACTGGAAGCCCATCAATGCGAATTGTTCTTACATTTCTGATCAGTCTCACTCTACTTACTTCTGGCTGCAGTTGGGTAAAGTTCCCCAGCGTGCATAAAGTCGATATCCAGCAGGGTAATATTGTCGATCAAGAGATGATCGATAAACTGCGTCCCGGTATGACCAAGTCACAGGTTCAATTTGTTTTAGGCACACCATTGATCATAGATACTTTTGATCAGCAACGCTGGGATTACTTTTATAGCCGCTTATCAGCCGCCGGCGTAAAGACTGAAGAGACTGTGACCATCTATTTCGATGACCAAGATAAACTCCAGCGCATGACCGGAGACTACTTGCCCAGCTCAGCAATTCCTGAAGAGCGCTAGCCACTGCTGCAGTCGAAAAAATACTAAAAAGCAGGCCTTTGGCCTGCTTTTTTTGTGCTGTTTTTATACTGAGGTTTTCCCCTACTCTTGCTTTTTTGCCTTCGCCTCTTCAGCACGGCGACGTCTGACTTCCTTGGGGTCAGCAATAAGAGGCCGATAGATCTCGACACGATCTCGTTCGCACAGCTTATAAGAAGCAGGCTCATCCAGCCCTTTTGTTCCCAACACCTGCGAAAATACCCCCATTTTGTCGGTATTTACGTCGATCTGCGGGAAACTTGCCAAGATGCCGGATTGTTCAACAGCCTCTAGCGCCGTCGTACCTGCAGGCACAGATAGAGATAATAATGTCTGTTTTTCAGGCAACGCATAGGCCACCTCCACCCTAATCATACTGCTATCGGTCATCATGACCCTCCAAAAAGACTTTATCCGCGCGCTGGCACAGAGAATCAACTAAGTTATTGGCTACCCCCGAAAACAGGTTGGACGCCGCCATACCTAGACCTCTATTTTTAAATTCAAACTCCAAGTCCAGCGATACCTTTGAAGCCTCGTCAGTTAATGGCGTAAACGTCCACAATCCGAGAAAAGTCTTAAAAGGGCCATCTTCCAACGTCATCTCTATATTGCTCACCCCCTCAGTGGCGGGGCCAGACAAATTATTTCTCGTCATTAAACTGATCTGCACACCTGCCTTTTTCAGGTCGAGACGGGCCAGCATTGTGCTATCACTGTGCTCAAATATTTCGACCCCATGACAACCATCCATAAAGTGCGGATAGCTGGCAACATCATTAACCAAAGAATACATTGCTGTAGCCGGATGCATTACTAGCGCTGAGCGATTGATAGTCGTCAAACTAAACCCTAGGAGAAAAATTTATCGTAAATGCCCATGACAAACACCGCACTAATAGCCATAGGCGCAATATAACGCAGAGTTGCTCGCCATAGCTTCATGACCATTGGCGCTGTGCCCTGCATTTCAAAGTCGACCAATTCTCGCTTCATAACATAGCCCACAAACAAAGCGATCAGCAGGCCTGACAGTGGCAGCATAATATTCGCCGTCAAGAAATCGAGGAAATCGAAGATGGTAAATCCAGCCATCTTTATATCCGACCAGATATTAAATGACAGTACCGACCCCAGGCCCAGCAGCCAGGCAAATCCAGCCAGTAACAAATTAGCCTTTATGCGACCCATATTCTTGGCCTCTATCAGCCAGGCAACACAGGGCTCTAAAAGGGAAATTGCTGAACTCCAAGCGGCGATGGAAACCAGGACAAAGAACGCAGAACCAATCAATAAGCCGCCTGGCATACCGCCGAACGCAACCGGCAGGCTGATAAACATAAGCCCGGGACCAGCGCTGGGCTCTATGCCTTGGGTCGCAAAAACAATTGAGAAAATAATCAGACCAGAGACAATCGCCACTAGGCTGTCAAAAAATGCCACGATCAATACGGTTTTACCTATATTGGCCTTCTGCGGCATATAGGCGCCATAGGCCATAATGGCACCCATACCAATACTCAGGGTAAAAAAGGCCTGACCCATGGCCTCAAGAACACCACGCCAGGTCAGCAACTCCAAATTAAAGTTAAATAGAAAATTCCAGGCTGCGGCGAAGTCACCCTGCAAGTAACTAAAACCGAGCAGTAACAGCAGCATAATAAATAGTAGCGGCATCAGAATTTCGACCGCCACACCCAGACCTTTCTTAACACCACCCACTACTACGCCAACACAGAGCAGCATAAATATCGACTGCCAGAAAATAAGGCGGCTGGGATCTGCCAGCAGGGCACCAAATAAATCGCCCGCCTTATCGCCATTGATACCCGTTAGCTCACCAGAGGCCGCCTCAAAAATATAGGCCAGCGCCCAACCGGCAATCACCGCGTAAAATGACAGAATTAACATGCCAGCCGCAACACCCACCCATCCAACATGACGCCAGCGGGAATCGGCGGCGCTTTCATTAACCGCATCGCGCATGGAGTTAATCGGGCTTTGGCGACCTTGGCGGCCAATCAATACCTCAGCCATCATCACAGGCACACCAATCAGAAGAATGCAGCCAAGATAAACTAGGACAAAGGCACCGCCGCCATTGCTGCCGGCCACATAGGGAAACTTCCACATATTGCCCAGACCCACGGCAGAGCCGGTAGCGGCCATAATAAAGGTCCAGCGACTGGCCCAAGCTCCATGCATACCTTTTATTTGCAACGCCACAATTTATCTCCGTTTTTTTATGGCTTAAATTGTACCCATAACCCCCTGACGAATACAGCGCCGAATTAAGGTTGTTAATATTTCATGACAATCGTAGCGGCCAACGTATAATCGCGGCCTATGAGTAAAAAGAAACCAAAACAGCAATCCAGCACCATCGCCTTAAATAAAAAGGTGAAGCGCGACTATTTCCTCGAGGAGAAGTTTGAGGCTGGACTTTCACTAATGGGCTGGGAAGTAAAAAGTCTGCGAGAAGGTCGTATTAACCTGACCGATACCTATGTATTTTTAAAAAATGGTGAAGCCTTTTTGATTGGCACAAACATCACACCACTACCATCGGCCTCGACCCATTATGTAACGGACTCGACAAGAACCAGAAAGTTACTGCTCAATCATCGCGAGCTGCAAAAGCTAGAAGAAGGGGTCAATCAAAAAGGTCACACCTGCGTGTGCACTGCCCTGTACTGGAAAGGCCATCTTATCAAGTGCGAAATCGCACTAGCCAAAGGCAAGGCAACCTACGATAAGCGCCAGGATGACAAGGCGCGAGACTGGGACCGCCAGAAGCAGCGCATTATGCGTCACAGCTAGATAGCCCCTTTTAACGGCTATTTCCCCAGTCCTTTAAATAGACTTTTTAGCTCGCTAATCAGCAGGTCTCTAATAATAATATTTTTGCTGCTACCACCCTCAGAGTACGCTTAATTTAAAAGTACAGGTTTTAAAAAGCATAGATGCTATTCTTGGGCTTGTATAAATTGATTGAGCCGGTAGTTAAAAAATATGCACGAACAACTTTCTATTATTTCTAGCCCGGCACTAATACTTGAGGGCCTTAAACTACTCTGGCATCGACAGATTCGCTGGTTGGTCATAATTCCTTTAGCCATCAATATTCTGCTGTTCGTCAGCGCTACTGGCTTTGCCATGCAATGGTTCAGCGGTTGGCTAGACAACATAATGAGTCTGGTACCAAATTGGCTACAATGGCTAGTATGGATTATCTGGGGACTATTTGCCGCGCTCGCACTGGTGATTTATGCCTTTACCTTTACCCTGGTTGCGAATCTGATTGGCTCACCTTTTTACGGCCTGATAGCAGAGAGAGTTATCTTGATATTAGGTGATAATCAAAAATCAGCATCGACTGCATCCATGTTAAAAATCGCAAGGGCCAGCTTTGCCAGACAGCTGCAACTAATGGCTTACCTTATCCCTCGATCAATTGCCGTGGGTCTGCTGTGTTTAGTGATTAGCTTTATTCCGCTGGCCAATATAGTCGTGCCTGCTGTCGCTGGGTGCTGGGCGGCATGGTCGTTGTCCCTTCAGTATCTAGATTATCCGGCGGATATTGAACAGGTAGGTTTTGGAGAATTGCGCCAGCGTGCAGCAGCACAGAGGTGGCAGTCTTTGGGGTTTGGGTTTTCTGCATTGGCAGCGTCCGCTATTCCATTACTCAATCTGCTGCTACTACCAGCGACAGTTATTGGCGGAACAATACTATGGATAAGAACCAATGGGCTAGAAACTGTTAACGAAAAGCCTAGTCTTCGCTAACAGCCTGCTCTGCAACTGGCGCTGATTTCTGATCCACCTTTGGCTCTTTTTCTTGCTGCTCTTTCTGTTCTGGCACCTGGTCTGCTTTTGATTCTGCAGGCTTGTCTTGCTCTTCTGGCTTCTTCGCCTTGGGCTTGCGTGGCGCAGATTTCCGCTTTGCCGGAACCTCCTGCAGCAGCTTTTCCTCTGGCATGGTGCAGGCCAGCTTCATGTCCAGTAACTTCTCAATTGGCTCGAGCAAAAATGCATCGTCTTCACAGGCAAAACTAATCGATGTGCCTGTACTGCCAGCACGACCTGTGCGACCAATGCGGTGCACGTAATCTTCAGGCTCTTCCGGCAATGTGTAGTTAATCACATGACTAACGCCATCGACATGGATACCGCGACCCGCAACATCGGTTGCCACCATCACCTTAGTGGCCCCGCTCTTAAAGGATTCAAGGGTTTTCATACGCCGGTTCTGGGGAACATCACCAGACAGCAAGCCGGCTTTAAAGCCTTTCTTATTGAGCTTTTCTTGCAGAGTGCGGCAGATATCTCGGCGATTGGCAAAGATCATCACACTGTCGACATCATCACCAACCAGAATATTATGCAGCAGGGCAAATTTTTCATCGGCCGTGGTGATATAAACTTTTTGCTCCACCGTATCGGTCGCCACGCGTTCGGCACCAATTTCTACGGTTACCGGCTTGTCCGTCCAGGTACCTGAAAGACGCAATATCTCTGGCGTAAAGGTTGCGGAAAACAGCAAGGTCTGACGATCTTCACGCTTTGGAGTCAAATTAACCAAACGGCGCACCTGCGGAATAAAACCCATATCCAACATACGGTCGGCCTCATCAATCACCAACACCTCAACCTGATCCAGATAGACATCGCGGTTATTGGCAAAATCCAACAAACGACCCGGTGTACCGACCAAAAGGTCGCAGTGAGATTTTTGCATTTTCTGTAGCTGCTTACCGTAATCCATACCGCCCACTAAACAGTGCACATTCAGTTTTGTATGTTTTAACAGAGCCACGGCATCGTCAGCAATCTGTATCGCCAGTTCGCGAGTCGGGGCCAAAATTAATGTTCGAGCCTCACCCATAAAACGCTCACCCTCAACCGGGTGATTAAGCAGATCAGTAATAATATTAATTAGAAAGGCTGCCGTCTTGCCGGTGCCTGTCTGTGCCTTACCCACGATATCGTGACCATTTAATGTATGCGGCAATGATGCACCCTGAATAGGTGTGCAGTATTCAAACCCGGTATCCTGAATCCCACGCATTAGCAGCGGCGGCAAATCGAAGTCATGAAATCTGACCTTGCCCTCTTGGGGTTCTACTTTAAATTGAGAGATATCCCAGCTGCGTCTGCCACGACTACGACCTCGACGGTTTGAGGAAGATTTTTTAGCATCCCCACCAGTCCTAGAATCTGTAGATTCAGAAGTCGCGGCTGAAGCGTTAGGCTTAGACTCGGCGACAGACGGCGAGCTAGTTGGAGAATTATTTTCAGTCAAAGTATGTCTACGCAGTAATTAACAATTGGTTGGCTGAGCAGACCAGACCCCGTTTAAGCCTTGGTATACCCGCTTTTGGCGCGGAGTGTAGCAGAATTGTTAATTATTCGCTGGATTAATAAGCTGCCTCCAACTGACGCTAGAAGCAGCCTCTACTGGATTTATGGATTAAGGTGCTTGGCAATCCAGTAATCAAGACTCGCCCAGCGACTACCACCGCTGAATAACAGGCTTAACAGCACTATTAACTAAGTGGCGGCGAGGAACATCATCAGTGTCGGCATAGGCAGGCCCAGACCCCAGTCGGGTTTACCGAACCAGACCATCATATCTTCAAAATTGGCAAATTTATGCGCTCCGATACCGATAAAAATGGACATCAGATAAAGTCAAAATACCAATGGCTCCAATGAAATTTAGCTATCTTTGCCCCAGATATTGAACGAGAATGATGGCAGTCCAAAATAAAGTTATTTAATGACTCCTCAGATTCAAAAAAAGCCAACGTTTGTGCAAAACGTAAGCGATCTCTTGCGCCTAGCCGGTCCGCTGATGCTGGGACAGCTGGCCGTGGTTGGCATGACTGTGACTGATATTTATATGGCCGGGCAGGTCGGCGCCGACACCTTGGCGGCACTCCAGCTAGGCGGGAGTATCTGGGCCATGATCAGCCTATTGGTTATTGGCATTATGATTGGCAACAGCCCTATTATTGGCAATTTTTGGGGCGCAGGCCAACCGGAAAAGGTACGCTTTCAATTTCAACAGGGACTGTGGCTTTCGCTGCCAATGAGCATTGCTGTGTGCTGCGCCATACTACTTGGCGTCCAGCTACTCGGCAGTTTGGATATCTCCCCTGAGGTCTATCGTATCGCCCGAGGGTATCTGCTGCCCTATTTAATTACCGGCTTTATGTTTCCCGCTTTTTTTGCCTTTCGCAGCTCATTTGAAGGCATCGGTGATATCAGGCCAGTCATGATATTTAATGCCATGGCATTTTTTCTCAATGCTATTCTCGATTATATTTTGGTGTTCGGTAAGCTTGGCTTTCCAGCCATGGGCGGGATCGGCGCGGCCTGGGCAACCACTGTGGTCATGGCTTTTTTGCTTGTCGCAATGGCAGCCTACGGGCGCTACGCCAGCAATATGAAACGTCTGCAACTGTACCAAAAATTCTCCGCACCGAGCGCCGCAGCGATTGCCGGTATCTTGCGCCTGGGTATTCCTATCGCCCTAATGATCGCCGCTGAAGTTGGCTTCTTTGCCATTATTCCGATGATGATCGCCCATCTGGGCGCCAATGTTCTGGGCGCCCATGCCATCACGAGTAATCTGGATTCCCTCGCCTACATGATTCCTCTGGGCCTGGGCCAAGCATTAACTATCAAGGTATCTCATGCCATGGGTCGCGGAGACCCACTGGATGCAAGACAGATCTGTCTAACCGGATTTAAGTTAGTCTTTGTATTGGCTCTGATTTTGGGCAGCACAAAGATCCTACTGCGTCATGACTTTGCCGAAATGTTTAGCACCGATCCCGAGGTGCAGATAATTGCCGTCAGCCTATTCTTTTTCTCGGCCGCACTGGGTTGCTTCGACTCTATGCAGATGGCGGCCAGCGGTGCACTGCGCGGTTATAAAGATGCCAGAGTGCCGCTGATCATCCAGATAATAGCCTTTTGGGTGATTGCTTTCCCGATTGCCTACAGCCTGGCACTAACAGATTTTTGGGGAGAACCCATAGGCGTCTATGGCTTTTGGATTGGCCTGGTTATCGCGGCCTGCCTAGCCAGCATGATGATGCTGTACCGATGGAATTTAGTCTCAAAAAATGCCCTTAAAGATAGCGGCGAACCGATTACTGGCGCAGCTGGCCAAATGTAATACGATCTATTTGATTATAGTCATTGCGGGTTTCAATAGCGGAAAAGCCAGCCTCAGTAAATAATGCGCTCACCCCAGGGCCCTGATCATAGCCGTGCTCAACCAACAGCCAGCCATTGGGTTTTAAGAACGCAACGCTTTGGCCAATTAGCAGAATCAAATCATCAAGTCCCTCGGCACCAGACACCAATGCTGAGGCAGGCTCAAATCGTACATCGCCCTGAGATAGGTGAGGGTCATTGTTTTCTATATAGGGCGGGTTGCTTACGATTAGATCAAACTTAACGGCGGGTAGTGCGGCAAACCAATTGCTCTGCACTATCTGCACATTATCCAGCTTATGGGCTGCCCTATTCTCCTCAGCCAGTGCCACCGCCTGAGGTTGAAAATCTAGGGCAGTAATATTCCAGTCTCTGCGCTCGCAGGCCAATGCCAGTGCAATAGCACCTGTGCCTGTACCCAGATCCAACACCGAACTCTGCGGCGGTAGCTGTAACTCAAGTGCGGTCTCGACGAGCAACTCAGTTTCCGGACGGGGAATTAAGGTATGTTCTGATACTTTTAGATCCAGGCTCCAAAAACCCTGATGGCCCAAAATATAGGCGATCGGTTCACCCCTGAGACGGCGCTGAAAAAGTACCGCAAAAGTAGTTACTTGATCAGTATCCGGCTGCCGATCTGGCCAGGTTTTTAAATAGGTGCGGCTGACATCCAGGGCATGGGATAACAGCAGCTCAGTATCCAGCACAGCACTATCGCTAGCGGTGAGTTCAGCACTGCGCTGCAGCAACTCAGAGATCGTCACAACGTTAGTCCGCGAGGGTAGCCAGCTGCTCGGCCTGGAACTCATTAACCAAGGGCTGAACCACATCGGTCAATGAGCCTTCCATCACCTCGGCCAACTTATATAGAGTGAGGTTAATACGATGATCTGTCACCCGACCCTGAGGAAAGTTATAGGTGCGAATGCGCTCCGAGCGATCACCACTGCCCACCAGACTTTTGCGCTGATCCGACTGCTCTTTGGCAACGGCTTCATCCTGCGCCGATGTCAGGCGCGCCTGCAACACTGCCATGGCTTTGGCACGATTCTTATGCTGTGAACGCTCGTCCTGACATTCCACCACCAACCCCGTAGGCAGGTGAGTCAGGCGAATAGCAGAATCGGTTTTATTGACATGCTGACCACCAGAGCCCGAGGCGCGAAAGGTATCGACACGCAGATCCCCTTTATTAATCTCGATGGCATCTTTCTCATCGGCTTCGGCCATAATGGCAACCGTGCAAGCGGAAGTATGAACCCGGCCCTGAGACTCAGTCTCTGGCACTCGTTGAACCCGATGGGCGCCGGATTCAAACTTGAGCTTTGAATACACTCCCGACCCGACAATACGTGCGATTACTTCTTTATAGCCACCGTGGTCACCACGGTTTTCACTGATCACTTCTATTTTCCAGCGCTGAGTTTCAGCAAATTTGCTGTACATGCGAAAGAGATCGCCAGAAAAAATAGCTGCTTCATCACCACCGGTACCGGCGCGAATTTCTAAAAATACATTTTTATCATCATTGGGGTCTTTGGGCAGCAATAACTTTTGCAGATCCATCTCCAAGGCATCCTGCTGCGCTTCACCCTCTTTCAACTCTTCCTGCGCCATGGCGCGCATATCTGGATCAGAGTCTTTTAACAGCAGTTTCGCCTCTTCAATATCGTTAACCACTTCCTGGTAGCTCTGATAGCACTTAACGACGGGCTCCAGCTCGGCATACTCTTTAGATAATTCTCTAAATTTATTTTGGTCACCAATAATATCCGGGTCACTCAGCAGCGCGCCGACTTCTTCATAGCGATCGGCGAGGTGATCTAGCTTGGCCAGTATTGATGCTTTCATACGGAACCTTAGTTACTTTTTATTTAAATCAAACAGCTCGTGGGCGACATGAATCGTATCATCACGGCCCTCTTCACTGGCTTGCTTAAGTTTTGTGGTGGGTTTATGCAACAGTTTGTTGGTGAGATTGCGCGCCAAGGTAGCAATGACTTCAGCTGAATCCTGACCTCGCTCTAAAGCACTGAGCGCCTTTTCAACCTCACCATCGCGAATGCTTTCTACGCTGTCACGAAAGGCTTTAATCGTATCTACAGCAGCCAGGGCGCGCTGCTGTTTGGACCAAGATGCAACCTCTTGGTCAATAATTTCCTGACCCAAGTCTGCCGCAGTTTGGCGGGCACGCATATTGTCCTGAATAACTTCTTCGAGATCGTCAACCGTGTACAGGTAGACATCGGCAAGCTCTTCAACCTGTGGCTCAATATCTCTGGGCACCGCAATATCCACCATAAATACCGGTTTATGCTTGCGCTGTTTAAGCGCCGACTCAACCGCACCTTTGCCCAGTATGGGCAGCTGGCTGGCGGTTGATGAGATCACAATATCGGCTCGGTGCAGATAGTCGGGAATATCAGACAGCAGAATAGCCTCGGCGGAAAAGTCTGCCGCCAGTTCCTGAGCCCGGGTTAATGTTCGGTTGGCCACGGTAATCTGACCAATATTTTTTTCCTGAAGATGTCGCGCCACCAACTCAATAGTTTCGCCAGCACCAATTAACAGTGCATGGGCATTTTTTAGGTCGGCAAATATTTGCTCTGCCAAACTTACCGACGCATAGGCCACAGACACTGGATTTTGACCAATTGCCGTCTCAGAACGCACGCGCTTGGCTGCCGAAAACGCCTGCTGAAAAGCCTGATTGAGATAGGTCGATACAGTGTCGGCTTCACGCCCCACCGAATAGGCGGATTTAATTTGCCCAAAAATCTGCGGCTCACCTAAGACCAAAGAATCCAGCCCGCTGGCAACCCGCATCATATGGCGAATCGCCTGTTCGTCGCGATGACAGTAGTAGCAAGACTGCAGTTCTTCGAGTTCAAGCCCTTTGGTATCAGCCAGCCAAGCCAATAGCTGCTCGTCACTGACCTCGCCATGCAAATAAATTTCGGTGCGATTGCAGGTAGATAGCAGTGCAATTTCGGCGACATCGATCGTCACCAGCGCGGTCTTTAGCGACTCAACCACTATTTCCGGAGCAAAGGCAATCTGCCCACGGAGATCTACCGAGGCCGATTTGTGATTAATGCCAAATGCCAGAATGCCCATAGCGCCTAAAAACTACCTATAAGTTTAAGCCGGCGATTTTACACGAGTCTGGCGCGCGAATGTGTATCCTGGATAAATGATTTTGGTTAAACCGGCCTGCACAGCTAAACTTTCTTGTTAGTAGTTGTCTTAACTTTCGACATCCTTGAAAATGAATCTATGAAAAAACTAAACCTCTGCGCTGTTATTACCTCCTGTCTGTTTGTGGCTGCCTGTGCCACAGCACCCCAGATAACCCAAAAAGATATCTCTAAGACAGAGCCCGAGGTAATGCAAACACCAGAGCTTCCGGCAACGCCTTTTGCCATCGACACACTCTATGATCTACTAGTTGGCGATATAGCCCTTACTCGCAGTCAGTTTGATATAGCACTGCCCAAATACATGCAGCAGGCTCGTCAAACCCGAGATTCGGCTATTGTTGAAATGGCCAGCCGTGTTGCCAGCCATTTGCGCAACAATGAAGCCAGTACAGAGATGGCTCTGCTCTGGGTTGATCTGGAACCTGATAACCCGAAATCGCACAGTGCCGCTCTGCAGGCCTATGCAATGCAAGGGGACGCCATAAATGCGCTGCCCCATGCCAGCTCGCTGTATCAGCGCTATGATGACCTCGAAGCCTTTTTAGCCGTGACCTCTATTTATGAAGGACCAAGTGCTAAAGCGGTCACTGAGGAAGAAAAAAGCACTCAAATAGTCGAGCTGATCTCTGCCTATCAGCAGCTTGAACTGCCGCAGGAAAAACAGCCCACCATTTTATTAGCCACCGCTATTTTGCATAGAGACAACGCGCAGCTGGACCTTGCCGAGCAAGTAGCCAAAGCGTTCTTATTGGCTGCACCAGATAATCAGCGCGGCTTATTACTGTTGGCGCAGGTATTGCAACAGCTGGACCGAATTGATGAAGCGGTGTTACTGATTGAAGATACATTGACCCGCAAGCCCGACGATAGAAAGTTACGTCTGCAATATGCGCGCTTTTTAACCATTACTGATCGCAATCAGGCCATCGTTCAATTTAAAGCCCTGCATGATCAAAACCCCAATGATCAGGAAATTAATTTCCTACTTGCCCTACTGCAACTCAATCAGGGCGAAGAACAGCAGGCCGCCGTGTTATTTAAGCAGGCTGCCAGCAAACCCAGCCTTAGTGCCGATGCCCATTACCATCTGGGAGGCATCGTCGATCGCCAGGGCGATATAGCCGCGGCGCTGGGACATTACCGTCAGGTGCGCTTTGGCCGTAACTATCTGGCCGCAGCCTCAAGAGTGACTATTTTGCTCGTTCAACATAACAATGTGACATCGGCTCGCCAGTATCTGCAGCGCCTGCGCATTGAGCAGCCGGAGCAGTCAGTGGGTCTATTTCAGATTGAGTCCAATCTGCTGATTAGTGCCAACCAGCCCGATCAGGCGCTGTCTATTCTCACCGACGGACTGGATGCATTTCCCAATGATGCCCAACTCCTTTATGCCCGCTCAATGGTTGCCGAGCAGCAAGATAACTTTGCGCTGGCAGAACAGGATCTACGCACCCTGATTGAGCAGAATCAAAATAATGCCACAGCACTCAATGCTCTGGGTTACACCATGATTCTGCACACTGATCGCCATGAAGAGGCATATGCGCTGATTAAACGCGCCTATCTGCTTAATCCGGGTGATCCGGCCACGATAGATAGTTTAGGCTGGGTTTTATTTAAGATGGGCGAGTTGGACAAAGCATTGACACATCTAACCAAGGCGATCGGTATTATGCCGGACCCCGAAATCGCCGCGCATCTCGGTGAAGTTCAATGGTCACTGGGCGATAAAGATAGCGCCATCAAAACCTGGACTAAGGGCCTGCAGCAGGCACCACGCCATAAAACCATTGTCACTACTATGCAGCGTCTAGGTGCTGAGCTAAGCTCCCTGCAGTCTGAGAACGCAGAATCTCAGCTATGAAAACAGTCCTATTTAAAATTGCTGTTACGGTATTTTTTCTCAGCGGCTGTAGCACCCAACCCACAGTACCGCTTGCCAGCACCGTTAGCTGGCAACAGCATAGTGCGCAGATAACAGAGTTAAATCAGTGGCAGGTCGATGGCAAGTTGGGCTTTAAATCAGCGAGCCAGGGTGGCAGTGCTAATCTTAGCTGGTCGCAAAGTGAGCAACAGTACGAACTTGTTCTAAGCGGCCCCTTTGGTGCGGGTAGCGCAGTGATTCGCGGCAATGACAGACTGGCCTCCCTACACAGAGACAATCAGACTGATACTGACCTGCCAGAACAGCTGGCACTGCGGCTGACCGGTTTACCTATTCCAGTGGATGCCCTGAGCTGGTGGGCGCGAGGACTGCCCTCACCCAACAGAAATGCCGCAACTAATTTACTGACCAGTGCCGATGGTACCGCCATTGGTTTTAGCCAAGATGGCTGGCAGCTGGCATTTTCTCGCTACAGTTCCACCCCCGATGGCAATCTGCCAGGGAAAATTGTCGGTCAACTTGGGGACCACTCCTTTAAACTGTTAATATCTCGCTGGAGCTTTCCAGAAAAATAGCCAGCGGTCTAAAAAGCATGCCCTCAGTCACACTGCCCTCACCGGCAAAGCTAAATCTGTTTTTACATATCACCGGTCGTCGAGATAACGGCTACCATGACCTGCAAACTCTCTTTCAACTGCTGGATTTTGGCGACAGCCTGACATTCACGGCCAATAAAAGTGGCGAAATCCGCTTGAGCCCGCAAATTTCTGGTGTTTTAGCTGAAGATAATTTAATTGTTCGCGCCGCGCGCCTGTTACAGCAAACAACGCGCTGCACCAAGGGCTGCGATATTGTCTTGGATAAGGTGCTGCCCATGGGCGCCGGACTGGGCGGTGGCAGCAGTAATGCTGCCACAGTACTAGTAGGCCTTAATAGCCTTTGGGAATGCGGCCTATCGCTGCATGAACTAGCTGAAATAGGCTGTCAACTAGGTGCCGATGTGCCTGTATTTGTGCATGGCAGCAGCGCCTTTGCCGAGGGAATTGGCGAGCTTTTAACCCCAATGCAGTTACCCGAGCAATGGTATTTGGTGATTACCCCTGAATGTCAGGTATCGACAGGTGAAATTTTTTCACATCCTCAATTGACAAGGAACTCGCCACCGATCAAAATACGCGCCCTCTCAGAGGAGCAGTACAGGAATGACTGCCAATCAGTGGTTAAAGAGCTCTATCCAGCAGTGAAACAGGCGCTGGAATGGCTTCAAGAATACAGCAACCCACTGATGACAGGGACTGGTGCTAGCGTATTTAGCTGCTTTGAAAACCAAACCGAGGCGCAACAGGCTCTCGACAGGGTTCCAAAGCACTGGAATGCATTTATAGCGCGAGGAGCGAACAACTCCTCACTGCATCGGCAATTGGGAAAACTTTTTACTGGGGCGTGGCCAAGTGGTTAAGGCACCGGGTTTTGATCCCGGCATCGGAGGTTCGAATCCTCCCGCCCCAGCCATATCTTTATTATGAATACCAGGAAAAATGACGTGGCAAGATTGATGGTCTTCTCCGGGAACGCAAACCCGGAACTGGCAAATGAAATCGCTCGCACACTGGGGATTCCGCTCGGTGATGCGCTGGTATCATTATTTTCAGACGGCGAGATTAATATCGAGATTCGCGAAAATGTTCGCGGTCACGATGTCTTTGTAGTCCAGCCCACCTGTGCTCCAACCAACAGACATCTCATGGAACTGGTATTGATGATTGACGCATTGCGTCGCGCATCTGCCGCACGTATTACTGCGGTTGTTCCCTACTTCGGCTATGCTCGCCAAGACCGTCGCGTACGCTCTGTCCGAGTGCCTATCAGCGCCAAAGTGGTTGCCGATATGCTGTCAAATGCTGGCGTTGACCGGGTACTTACCGTCGACCTCCACGCAGAACAAATTCAAGGCTTCTTCAACTGTACTGTTGATAATGTCTATGGCGCCCCCGTATTACTCGGTGATATTGAGCGTCAAAATTACAAAAACTTACAGGTCGTATCTCCAGATGTTGGCGGTGTAGTCCGTGCAAGAGCTGTCGCTAAACAGCTTGGTTGTGATCTGGCTATAATCGATAAGCGTCGCCCTACCTCTAATCAGAGCGAAGTCATGAACCTGATTGGCGAAGTTGAAGGCCGCACCTGTGTTCTAGTCGATGATATTGTCGATACTGCGGGCACGCTGTGCAAAGCCGCCGAAGCACTGAAGAAGAATGGTGCTACTAAGGTAGTGGCCTACGCCACCCACGCCGTCCTATCTGGTGGTGCGATTGAAAATATTAATAAGTCACAGTTGGATGAGTTGGTTGTCGCCAACAGCATCCCGCTGAGTGATGAAGCCAAAAAGTGTAAGAAGATCCGCACACTGACTCTGGCCAAGCTACTGGGCGAATCTGTTCGCCGTATCAGCAATGAAGAATCTATCAGTGCCATGTTCGACTAGCGTTTGGCTGATCAACAAACACTGTTACACCGCCTCATATCGAGGTATTAAAACCCCATTACAGGTCTGGTCGCGGTCTGTTTTGGCTTAACTTTGGAGACTACTATGTCTACTGATTTTACGTTACAAGCTACAGGTCGTGAAGAAACAGGGAAAGGTGCGAGCCGCCGCCTGCGTCGTCTGGCCGGTGAAGTTCCTGCAATTGTTTATGGTGGTAAGAAAGACCCAGCTAAAATTCAGCTGGTCCTTAAAGATGTGACAAAATCTTTGGAAAACGAAGCATTTTATTCACATATTATTGGTCTTGAAATTGACGGCAAATCAGAAGACGTAATTCTGAAAGATATGCAGCGCCATCCAGCCAAAAACGTCATTATGCATATGGACTTCTTGCGCGTGAGCAAGAACACCAAACTACAGACTAAGGTACCATTACACTTTATCAACGAAGATATCTGTGTTGGCGTTAAGCTCGGCGGCGGTATTGTTGGCCACAGCATGACTGAGCTGGACATTATGTGTCTGCCAAAAGATCTGCCTGAGTACCTCGAAGTCGATATGACTGATGTTGATCTGGGTCAGACTCTGCATATCTCAGATATCAAGTTACCTAAGGGTGTTGAGAGTGTTGCACTGAGTCATGGTGCTGATCACGATTTGCCAATCGCAGCAGTGAACAAGCCTAAAGGCGTTGCTGTTGATGACGAAGTCGATGCTGAGGCTCCCGCAGCTGAAGCCGATGACGCTGGCGAGGAAGCAAGCGAAGAGTAATCTTCAGTCTTGCCCTCTAGAAGGCCCTGACATTGGACACGCCCGTTGAGTTAATCGTAGGGCTGGGAAACCCCGGCCCCAACTACGAACGGACGCGTCATAATGCCGGGGCCGACTTGGTTCTGGAATTAGCCAAATCTCTGCACGTCGAACTCAAACACGAAAGTAAGTTTTTCGGTGATACCGCAAGAGTGACCCTCGGCGGTCATGATGTGCGCCTGCTGATCCCCAGTACCTTTATGAATCTCAGTGGCAAATCAGTTAATGCACTGGCGAAGTTTTATCAAATCGCCCCCGAAGCTATATTAGTTGTGCACGATGAACTGGATAAGCCCCCGGGTGAAGCACGCTTTAAAAAAGGCGGCGGTCACGGTGGCCATAATGGCCTGCGAGACACCATCAAATGTCTGGGCAATAATAAAGAGTTCGCACGCCTACGCATTGGTATCGGCCATCCCGGCAATGCCAAACAGGTTGCCGACTATGTACTCAAAAAAGCATCGCCCAATGATCAACAGCTAATTATAAATAGCATTGATGATGCACTGCGCGCTCTCCCCCTGGCCGTTGCCGGCGAGTGGGAAAAAGCCATGCTTAAATTGCATAGCGCATAAAGAGCATAGCGCGTAAAAACAATAACGCTAGATCGCTAGCACAAGGAATTTAATATGGGTTTTAATTGTGGAATAGTGGGTTTGCCCAACGTTGGTAAATCAACATTATTT
>CAJXVK010000022.1 GCA_913060735.1 uncultured Cellvibrionales bacterium | reverse complement strand
GAGATCCTCTCTGGTCTCGTGGGCTCGGAGATGTGTATAAGAGACAGTTCAAAACGTGTGCGTAACAGCCTCACCAGCACCGGCGCATCACCACCGCTGGAGATCGCCACCTGAATGGGCGAACGGTCGACAATTGAGGGAAATATCACCGTAGAAAAGCCGGGGTCATCCACCACATTGGACAGCATATTGGCCGCCTGAGCATGCTCAGATACCAGGCGATTTAGATCGCGGTCATTAGTGGCCGCAATCACCATAACGGTGTCTGGGTAGCTTAAAAGGTGTTCGTGTTGGTAGGCGGCAGTAATAAGCTCAAGGCCATTGCAACCGTGCTTTTTATCGGCTGCGTCCATTTCGAGCAGGTCTGGGCAGAAGTCTTTAGCGATAATAGTGATTAAGGCGCTGGCTTCTTGCACAAGGCGAACCTTGCGCAGGGCAATCTCACCGCCGCCGACAACAACAATACGGCGGCCTTTAAGGTTGTGAAATAATGGTAGGTAATCCATGGGGTTTGTTGCTGGCTCCTAAAGATCCTTCGCTATGCTCAGGATGGCTGCGTATTGGCTCATCCTAAATGCAATGGCGTTTTACTTTGTCATGCTGAGTGCAACCAAGGGTCTTCTCTCAGAATGACGTTACTCTATCAGGCTATAACAGTTTGCCCATTCATCAATGGCTGCAATACTTCAGGAACTGCAATCGACCCATCTGCTTGCTGGTAATTCTCCATCACCGCCAACAGTGTGCGCCCCACGGCCAAACCAGAACCATTCAGCGTATGCAGCAACTCAGGCTTACCCTCTGCATTTCTAAACCGCGCCTTCATACGGCGCGCCTGAAAATCAGTGAAGTTAGAACAGGACGATATCTCGCGATACTTCTCTTGCGAAGGCAACCACACCTCAATATCGTAGGTCTTGGCCGCCGAGAAGCCCAGATCACCACCACAGAGAATCACCGTGCGATAAGGCAATTCCAGCTTCTGCAAAATAGCTTCGGCATGACCCACCAACCCTTCCAGCGCATCCCAAGACTCATCTGGGTGCACAAACTGCACCATCTCCACCTTCTCAAACTGATGCTGACGAATCATGCCACGGGTATCGCGACCATAGCTGCCAGCTTCACTTCGAAAGCAAGGGGTATGAGAGACAAACTTAATCGGCAGGCTATCGACGATTTCATTGCGATAGATATTCGTTATAGGCACTTCAGCCGTAGGAATCAGATAGAACTCACGCTCATCATCCAGCTTAAATAAATCTTCCTCAAACTTAGGCAGCTGACCCGTGCCGTAAAGCGACTCACGGTTAACAATATAGGGTACATAGACCTCCTCGTAACCATGCTCCTGAATATGGGTGTTTAGCATAAACTGCGTTAATGCGCGGTGCAGGCTAGCCAGCCCGCCACGCATCTGCGAAAAGCGCGAACCGGTAATTTTTGAGGCTGTATCAAAATCTAAGCCATTGAGCGCATCGCCTAGATCAACGTGATCCTTGACCTCAAAATCAAAAGCCTTAGGCGTACCCCAGCGGCGCACTTCCACATTGTCATCTTCATCATTACCTGGAGGCACAGAGGCATGGGGAATATTGGGAATACCTTGCAACAGCGCATCCAGCTCTTCCTGCACAGTAGCCAGCGCAGCATCTGCCGCAGCCGAATCATTCTTAAGCTGCTCGCCCTTGGCTTTTAACGGCTCAATATCTTCACCCTTGGCTTTGGCCTCGCCTATCAGCTTGCCCATGGTTTTGGAGTAAGTATTGCGTTCCTGCTGCAGAGCCTCAGCCGCGAGCTGTAGCTCTTTGCGCTGACCTTCCAGTGCGGTAAAAGCAGCGGTATCAAGTTCGTAGCGCTTAATAGCCAGGCTATCGGCAACGGCAGTTAAATCCGAACGTAATAGCTTCGGGTCAAGCATGGTAACTTCCTTAAAATTAGATCAAAAATAAACGTGTTAGCCAGACCGCAATACTAATAGCCGCCAAGCATAAAACAACTGTACCCAGCGCATAGACCAGCGCCAACCAAAGGTGTCCATTTTGCCACAGACCAAGGGCATCAAGCGAGAATGTTGAGAAAGTAGTAAAGGCACCCAGAAAACCCACCATTAAAATACTGCGCATCTCAGGTGGCAACAAGCCCTTCTCCACAATCAGCACAAACAGAATGCCGATCAAAAAGCTGCCCAGCACATTTACCGACAGCGTGGCATAGGGGAACCTCTGGCTACTGGCATCAAACACCAGTGTACTGACACCATAACGGGCCATAGCCCCCAACGCGCCGCCAATGGCGACAGCAATCCAATTCATAACGTCTTAATCCTTATCGGGTGTATGCTGAGAATCAAGCGACCGCAGGTACGCCAGTTTCTCGCCAATCTGTTTTTCCAGCCCATTATCGGTCGGAAAATAATACTCCTTATCAGCCAGTTCATCCGGCAAATAGTTTTCACCGGCCGCATAGGCGCCCTGTTCATTGTGGGCATATCTATAATCTTTACCGTAATCCATCTCTTTCATTAACTCGGTAGGCGCATTGCGCAGATGCATCGGCACCTCGTAACTGGGCAGCGACTGGACATCGGCCATAGTCGCCTTAAAGGCGCTGTAGACGGCATTGCTTTTGGCGGCGACGGCACAGTAAGTCACTGCCTGAGCCAACGCCAGCTCGCCCTCAGGGCTGCCGAGACGCTCTTGAATATTCCAGGCATTTAACGCTAACTCCAGTGCCCGAGGATCGGCATTGCCAATATCCTCAGAGGCAATACGCGCGACGCGGCGGGCAATATACAGCGGGTCACAGCCTCCATCCAGCATGCGGCACAGCCAATACAGCGCCGCATCCGGAGAGGAACCACGCACCGACTTATGCAATGCAGAAATTTGATCATAGAAATACTCACCGCCCTTATCAAAGCGCCGAGTGTCACCCACTAATACCTGCTCAAGCACAGTGGCATCAATAACCGCTGCATCCCCTTGATCAGTCGCCAAATCATTGGCAATCTCTAAAAGATTCAAGGCACGCCGTGCATCCCCATCCGCTGCATTGGCCAATAACTCCAGTGCCGACTCATCTAGCTGTAATTTGCGTGAACCCAACCCAGACTCAGCGTCCGTCATCGCCTGCTGGATAACGATCTTAATTTGATCTGCATCCAAACTCTTCAACACATACACCCGGCAGCGCGAGAGCAATGCATTATTTAACTCAAAGGACGGGTTCTCAGTAGTAGCACCGATAAACACCACCGTGCCGTCCTCAACAAAAGGCAAAAATGCATCCTGCTGCGACTTGTTAAAGCGATGCACCTCATCCACAAATAGAATAGTTTTGCGGCCACGCAGATCACGCTGCTCCTCAGCTTTGGCAATAGAAGCCCGAATCTCCTTCACCCCAGACAGCACCGCTGAGATACTCTCAAAGTGCGCATCCGCAGACGCCGCAATAATCTTCGCCAAGGTAGTCTTGCCCACCCCAGGCGGGCCCCAGAAGATCATAGAGTGCAGCGTCTCACTCTCAATCGCCTCACGCAGCGGCTTACCCGGGCCAATCAAATGCTGCTGGCCGTAGAAGCTATCAAGTGTACTGGGACGCATACGCGCCGCCAGCGGTTGATACACCTGCTGACTAAATAGGTCAGTCATTGCGAATCACATCAATGCCATCAGGGATTTCAAACATGAACAGCTCGGCAGGTATTGCCGAGTTATAAACAACCTCAGACAGCGTAATGCGCGTGACCTGGCCAAGATTATCGGTCAGGGCCATCGCAGCGGGAACACGATTAGCAAAGGTAATCTGCAGCGACGAAAACAAACTACCGCCCTGCTCCGGCGTCAACTCAAACACACCGTCCGATGATTCTAAAATAAAATAAGTGCTGTCCAGACGATCCAAGTCGCCGGAAAACAGCATGGCGGGCGTGGACTCAATATTGGTATCGAAAGGTTGGATAATAACTTGTTCAAGATCGGGATCATAAAGCCACAGCGTGATGCCATCCGAGATCACCTGCTGAGGCATAGGCTCAGAGACAATCCAGCGCAGGTTATTGGGCTGGGCGACTTGGAATAGGCCTGAAGAGGTTTGCATCTCAAAGCCGTTGGCATCGGTGATTTGTTGCTCAAACTGCGCTGAGAGGCTGGTGATAGGTTGTAAAAGTTCGCGCAGCTGTTGGATATCTTCTGGGGTACCGCCAGCTTGGGCGCTGAGGCTGGTAATTAGGCACAGGGTTGTGGAGATGTATTTTATAAGGCGCATATTGGGTTTATCTCGGAGTCGAGGGACTTCATGTCGGTATGGACTGATTCTACAGGGTTTGGCGGAATTGTTGGAGGGGTTGGGGTAAATCAAGGGAGGGAGGATTAAGCCGAGGTATAACTTGGGCCTCCAGATGCTTTGGGCGATTAATAACCCGATTTGTTAACGAGCAGCACCCAGACCACAGGACGAGGGTCGCCATACACAATATTTACTGGGCGCTACATGGTATTCAGTGGCAACGTTGGGCGCTATTAAAGGAGTTGATTCCGGCCCTACCCAAGCTACGAATGCGGTGACAGTATCTCTCGACTACCATTGCTACCCATCGGACTCACCACACCAGCCGCTTCCATCTGCTCGATCAATCGTGCTGCTCGGTTATAACCCACGCGCAACTTACGCTGCACCGATGAAATTGACGCTTTACGACTCTCCAATACAAAGGCCACCGCTTCGTCATACAGCGGGTCTGACTCTGGATCGCCACTGCCCTCCTCGCCACCAGTATCAAACCCAGGCACTGCTATTGAGGCGGTTGAGGCTTCGTCGGTTATTTCTTCGAGGTAGTTAGGTGTGCCGCGGCGCTTCCAGTCTGCCACTACTTTATGAACTTCGTGGTCGTCAACAAAGGCGCCGTGAATTCGTTCTGGCACGCTGGTGCCCGGTGGTAGATACAGCATATCGCCGTGGCCGAGTAACTGCTCTGCCCCGCCCTGATCTAGGATAGTTCTGGAGTCAATTTTAGACGAGACCTGGAAGGCTATTCTCGTGGGTACATTGGCTTTTATTAGGCCGGTAATAACATCGACTGAGGGTCGCTGAGTGGCCAGTATTAGGTGAATGCCGGCGGCTCGGGCTTTCTGTGCAATTCGCGCTATCAGCTGTTCAACTTTTTTGCCGACGATCATCATCATGTCGGCAAATTCATCTATCACCACGACTATATAAGGTAGTGTTTCTAAGGTGGGAGCTTCTGGCGCTTCTTGGGTACCGTCCCAGCCTACAGTGGCGGGGTCAAATACCCACAGCGGATCTGCTATCGGGTTGCCGGCTTTGATGGCGTCTTCAACTTTGCGGTTGTAGCCTGCGAGGTTGCGTACACCCAATGCGGCCATCAATTTATAACGGCGTTCCATCTCGCCGACACACCAGCGCAGGCTGCCTGCGGCATCTTTCATATCGGTGATAACGGGGGTTAAAAGATGGGGAATGCCGTCGTAAACCGATAGTTCTAACATTTTTGGATCGATTAGGATCAGTCTCACTTCTTCTGGCGAGGCTTTAAAGAGCAGGCTTAGCAGCATGGCATTAATGCCGACTGACTTACCGGAACCTGTCGTGCCCGCGACCAGCAGGTGGGGCATACGTGCCAGATCGGCGACGGTGGGAATACCGGCAATATCATTGCCCAGCGCTAGGGTGAGCGGTGAATTGGAGCGGTCATAGGCCTCTGATGACAACACTTCGCTTAGGCGCACCATCTCGCGCTTTTCATTGGGTATTTCTATACCCACAACAGATTTCCCCGGGATAACTTCTACTACTCGCACACTGATTACGGCCATGGAACGAGCTAAGTCTTTGGCAAGACCGCTGATACGGCTGACTTTTACACCAGCTGCAGGTTGGATTTCAAATCGGGTGACCACTGGCCCCGGCAGTACTTCGACCACATCGGCTGTAATACCGAAGTCTTGTAGCTTGACTTCAAGTAGACGTGATAGATGCTCTAGTGACTCTGCGGAGTAGCCGGTGTCTTCTGCTTTGTCAGCTGAATCGAGCAGATTGATGGGCGGCAAGGTGCCTACCAATTCGCTGTCGGTAAATAATGTCTGCTGCTTTTCACGCTCGATTCTGGGGCTGATAACGGGTTTGGCTTTGGGTGCCTGTATGGTTGGGGGCACGCGCTTTTCTTTGGTCTTGACCGCGGTTTCGACTTTGGCGATGCGCTGGGTCATGGCCTCGGCGGCCTGTTTCTTTTCTTGCTTGCGAATTTTACGTGCGCTCATGGCGGTGCGGAAGCGCTCGATACTGCTAATCGCCGCTAGACCCAGCTGGTCGATAAGGCGTATCCATGAGATATCGGCAAACACGGTTAAGCCAAATAGAAACAGTGCCAGCAGTATTAAGGTGCTACCGGTATAGCTAAATACCGCTAATGTGGCTTCGCCAATTTTGCTGCCGAGTATGCCGCCAATACCTATAGGATAGTCGGTGGCCAGCTCGCCATATTGAATGCTGGCTAAGGAGGTGGCGCTGATCATGACCAGGACAAAACCAATAACGCGCAGAATAAAAGTCACCGAGTCAAAGTTATCGGCTTCGCGCAGAAAGTGGGTGCGTAGGATCTGTACCGCACGCAGGGCTAATAAAACGGGGAACAGATAGGCCATTGCGCCAAACAATGCATAGAAGACATCGGCGACCCAAGCCCCTGCTGGACCTACTAGGTTGGCAACTTCTGTGCGTGAACCTGTGTGGGACCAGCCGGGATCGGCTGACGAGTAGCTGAGAAGTGCTAGCAACAGAATGACACAGAGTACGATCCAGCCAATAAGAGCGCCTTCGGCAACTAATCTTTTACTGCGAGAGTCGCCGCTGTCGTCCATTTGCGTGGATCTCGTCATTTTTGTTTTGTCGGTGCTCAACGGCGCAGGTCCCTGTATTTTTTGGCGTGACTAATTGTAGCTTATTCTCTCGTAAACACCATGCCGCTAAGGCTGATATTGGGCAACTATCTACCGTATATAAAAAACCTATTTGGCGATACTGCCACTATTCATTATGATAGCGCCCGTGTTCCGTTAGTGCACTACGTTTGCCCTAACCGCTAACCCTTAACTTTTATTATTGATCGAGACTCTCTATGCCTGAAATACAACATTACCCGCTGATTATTCTTGGTTCTGGCCCTGCTGGCTGGACTGCTGCCGTTTATGCGGCGCGCGCAAACCTTAGCCCTGTGGTTATTACGGGAATTCAGCAAGGCGGTCAGCTAACGACCACTACTGATGTGGATAACTGGCCTGGCGACCCAGACGGTGTGCAGGGTCCAGAGTTGATGGAGCGAATGCAGCGCCACGCTGAGCGATTTGATACCAAGACTATTTTCGATCACATTGATAAGGTTGATGTGTCTGAGAAGCCATTTAAATTAACTGGCTCGAGTAACTACACCTGCGATGCATTAATTATTGCCACTGGCGCTTCGGCACAGTACTTGGGTCTTCCCTCTGAGGAAGCCTTTATGGGCAAAGGTGTGTCTGCCTGCGCTACCTGTGATGGTTTCTTCTACCGCAATAAAAAGGTCGCGGTGATTGGCGGTGGCAATACGGCAGTTGAGGAAGCGCTGTACCTGTCCAATATCTGCTCTGAGGTGGTGTTAGTACATCGCCGCGATGCATTGCGTGCTGAAAAGATGCTGCAAGACAAACTGTTCGAGAAAGAGAAGAACGGCAATATTAGCATTGAGTGGAACCATAATCTGGGTGAAGTCCTAGGCGATGATGCAGGCGTAACCGGTATTGAACTGTTCGATACTCACTCTGGTGACAAGAAGAAGATCGACGTTACCGGCGTATTTATCGCCATTGGTCACAAACCGAATACCGATATCTTTACCGATAAACTGGCCATGAAAGACGGCTACCTAACCATTGCTGGCGGCCTGTCTGGCAATGCCACTGAAACCAGTGTTAAAGGTGTGTTTGCAGCGGGCGATGTGGCTGACCATGTTTACCGTCAGGCAGTAACCTCTGCGGGCAGCGGTTGTATGGCTGCGCTGGATGCCGAGAGATATCTCGACCAGTAGATGAATCTGCATTTACTGGATTCAGTTACTCCGCAATTTCCTGATCCTTGCACCGCTGCTGAGGAGCCCGATGGGCTTCTCGCAGTCGGCGGCAATCTCTACCCCTCCACTATTATCAATTCGTATCGCCAGGGTATTTTCCCCTGGTTTAGCGACGACGATCCTATTCTGTGGTGGAGTCCTGCTGTTCGCTGTGTGATTCGTCCTGAGCAATTTCATCTATCTAAAAGCCTGCGTAAATGCCTGCGCCAAAATGATTACCGCGTTACCACAGATACAGCCTTTGATCAGGTTATTGAGGCCTGTGCCGCCCCCAGAGACGAGGAGATGGGCACCTGGATTATTCCTAAAATGATTGATGCGTACTGCGCTCTGCACCAACTCGGCCAGGCCCATTCTGTGGAAGTCTGGAATCAGGAGCAACTGGTGGGTGGGATCTATGGTGTTGCTGTGGGTGGTGTGTTTTGTGGTGAGTCTATGTTTAGTGGCATGACTAATGGCTCTAAGATTGCAATGGCATATCTCTGTAACTGGCTCAGCACCGCTGGATTTACGCTCTTGGACTGCCAGATCGTTAATCCCCATTTGCTATCGGTTGGCGCAAAGTCTATGGCCCGGGTTGAGTTTCTTGAGTTGCTGTATGGATGTCGTGATCAAGATTTAGGTTGGTCAGAAAAAGAGATGACGATTGAAAGCGAAGCATCCAGCATACCGTCCGCGCCCCACGCCAGCATTGAGTAATCTGACGCAATCCACTAGGCTTACCTCTAACGTATTATCGATTCTCAAAGCATGACTAGAGATATCTCATCTGACATTAGTAAGATTCGTCTGCTGCTCACTGAGCCTCATGAGTGCAGCTATTTGGATGGCCGAAAGGCCACCACTGCGTTTGTAGACCCAGAAATTAAAATGGACACCGCTCTGTATGGTCGCATGAGCGCTATAGGTTTTCGCCGCAGTGGCGCCTATCTTTACACGCCAATGTGCCATAACTGCAATGCCTGCGTACCTACGCGGGTACTGGTTGATCTCTTTAAACGCAATCGCTCACAGAGACGCTGCTGGAATCGCAACTTGGATGTTCAGATTAATCGGCGCGATGCGATTGATTTAGATGAGCACTACCCTATTTACGATCGCTATATCAGTGATCGTCATCATGACGGCGATATGTTCCCGCCGACTCGGGAGCAGTTCGACCAGTTTTTGGGTCACCCCTGGGAATGCACTAACTTTTTAGAGTTTAGAGTGGATGGCAAGCTGATAGGCTGTGCTGTGGTCGATGCACTGCCCAATGCCCTTTCGGCTATTTATACCTACTTTGATCCGCTGGAGTCAGCCCGCAGTCTGGGTACCCTGGCGGTGCTGTTTCAGATTAGCCTAGCGCAGCAATTGGGCATGGGTTATCTGTATCTGGGTTACTGGATTAAAGATTGCCAAAAGATGAGTTACAAAACCAACTACAGGCCGCTTGAGTTACTGCAGGAAAATACTTGGCTGATTAGCGAATGACTTTGCTATGGCCGGCGTTTTAGGGCAAACTGCGCCCTTTTTTACAGGCATAAAAATAAGCGTATGGCGAAGGAAGAGCACATTGAATTCGAAGGCGAGGTTGTAGACACCCTGCCGAACACCACTTTCAAAGTTAAATTGGAAAATGGTCACACCATTATTGCCCATATTTCGGGCAAGATGCGTAAGCATTACATCCGCATTTTGACGGGTGATAAGGTTAAGGTTGAAATGACACCTTACGATCTGACTAAGGGTCGCATTACGTTCCGCGAGCGCTAGAGACGCAAACAGGAACGAGATAGCAAATTATCTCTGGTTATCTCGTTCTGTTTATCACGCGGCCTTCTAATTAACTATCTAAGCAGGCACTGCTGTCTTTGGCTCTGTGGCAACTACCAGTTCGTTATCTGCGACACTGATATATACCGTGCCACCCTTCTCCGAAAGACCGCCAAACAACACCTCTTCAGCCAGCGGCTTTTTGATCTTCTCTTGAATCAGCCTGTCCATAGGTCGCGCACCCATCTTGGCGTCATAACCATTAGTGGCAAGCCATTCGCGGGCGTCATCATCAACATCGAGAAATACCTTCTTCTCATCAAGCTGTGATTGAAGCTGCACCAAAAACTTGTCTACCACTGTTTTGATAACGTCTATGGTCAATTCACCAAACTGCACAATGCTGTCGAGACGGTTGCGGAACTCTGGGGTAAACATTTTCTTGATCGCTTCCATACCATCGGTCTGATGATTTTGATCGGCAAAACCCATTGATGCGCGGCTCATTAGCTCGGCACCGGCATTGGTGGTCATAATCAGAATCACATTGCGGAAGTCTGCTTTGCGGCCATTATTGTCGGTCAATGTACCGTGGTCCATAACCTGCAGCAGCAGATTAAACACATCTGGATGCGCTTTCTCGACTTCATCGAGCAGAATAACGGAATGCGGCTGTTTGTTAACCGCTTCGGTCAGTAACCCGCCTTGGTCATAACCCACATAACCTGGAGGCGCACCAATTAGTCGTGATACGGTGTGACGCTCCATATACTCTGACATATCAAAGCGCACCAGCTCAACACCCAAGACATTGGCCAGCTGACGGCTCACCTCAGTCTTACCGACACCGGTTGGACCGGCAAACAGGAAGTTACCAATTGGCTTACTGCCGTCTCGCAGACCTGCGCGCGCTAACTTAATAGAAGTAGATAGCGCATCTATCGCTGTATCCTGACCAAATACCACCATCTTAAGCTTTTCGGCCAACCCTTTGAGCTGTGCCTTATCGGAACTGGATACACTTTTGGCTGGAATGCGTGCAATCTTCGAGATCACCAGCTCAATATCGCTGACACCAATAGTCTTCTTGCGCTTACTGCCAGGCTGAAGGCGCTGATAGGCGCCGGCCTCATCAATCACATCGATCGCTTTGTCGGGAAGGAAGCGATCATTGATATGGCGTGCCGCCAACTCGGCAGCCACTTTCAGCGCCGGATTGGTGAATTTGAGATCATGATGATCTTCAAACCTTGACTTAAGACCTTTAAGTATCTGATAGGTCTCGTCAATGCTTGGCTCTGGCACATCAATTTTCTGGAAACGACGCGACAGTGCATGGTCTTTCTCAAAGATACCGCGATACTCTTGATAGGTTGTAGATCCAACACAGCGCAGCTGTCCAGATGATAGCAAGGGCTTGAGCAGATTTGAGGCATCCATAACACCGCCAGAGGCAGCACCCGCACCAATGATGGTGTGGATTTCATCAATAAACAGGATCGATTTTTCCTTGGTCATCAGCTCGGCAATAATGCCTTTAAGGCGCTTCTCAAAATCACCACGATACTTGGTACCTGCTAGCAGCGAACCCATATCCAGAGAATACACTGTGCTGTCGAGCATGGGCTCTGGCACATTTTCTTCGATAATCAATTTAGCCAGACCTTCGGCGATAGCAGTTTTACCCACACCGGATTCGCCCACTAATAATGGGTTGTTTTTGCGACGGCGAATCAATATCTGACTCACGCGTTCAACTTCGTCATCACGGCCGATTAGGGGGTCAATCAATCCGAGACGAGCCTGCTCGTTTAGATTAACGGCAAACTGCTGTAGTAGGCTTTCTTCTTGACCTTCGTTAGCATTGGGGTCCTCTCCAGTCTGCTCATGTTGATCCGAGCCCTGTTCGGCCTGATCGACATATTTGGAGATACCATGGGAGATATAGTTGACCACATCAATACGCGCAACATTTTGCAGACGCAGGAAATACACAGCCTGACTCTCTTGCTCACTAAAGATCGCGACCACAACGTTGGCACCCATCACCTCGCTGTGATTGGCGGAATTAACCTGAAACACAGCGCGCTGCAATACACGCTGAAAGCCGTGTGTGGGCTGTGTCTCTTGCTCTAACTGGGTCTCTGGAATGGTTGGCATTGTCGAATCAATAAACTCGATCAGGTCCTGGCGCAATATGGTTATATCGGCGCCACAGGCCTTAAGCACATTCGATGCAGAAGCATCGTCCAGTAGTGCCAAGAGTAGATGTTCAACGGTCATAAACTCATGACGTTTTTCACGTGCGTTTTTAAATGCCAGATTAAGGGTGACTTCAAGCTCTCTACTTAACATATCTATGACTCTTCGTCGTCGTTACAGGGTTCTATTTCACACAGAAGCGGATGCTCATGGTCCATCGAGTACTGGTTTACTACTGCCGCTTTCGTCTCTGCTACATCTTCAGTATAGATGCCACAGACGCCCTTTCCCTCGGTGTGTATCTTAAGCATAATTTGAGTCGCATTTTCTCGCGACTTATAAAAGAACTGCTCTATCAGTTCTACCACAAATTCCATGGGTGTGTAGTCATCATTTAAAAGTACTACCTGGAACATACGGGGCTTCTTTAACTTTGGCCTTGATTCTTCGACCACAGTATTGTCTTCGTGTTGCCAATCTGGTGTATTTTTTTCTTCGCTCATCTAAATTAGCCAATTACCAATCATTAAAAGTGTGCCCTTATCTTACCCCAGAATATACTTTGCAAGTAATAGACGAATGGTACTTGACAGAAAACTTTACAGATTTAGAGTTGCAGAGCCTTAATCGAAGGTGGTTGATGAGCGCAATGAAGTACAGCTCTTTTAAAAATGCTGGATAGGAGGAAGGCTACAGGTTATGTCTAATAAAGGTACTATAAAATGGTTTAGTAATGCTAAGGGGTTTGGTTTTATTCTCCCCGATGATGGCGAAGGGGATATCTTCGTTCATTACAGCGCAATTAATGTGGAGGGCTACAAGACTCTCAAAGCAGGCCAGTATGTTAGCTATGATACTGAGAAAGGTGACAAGGGAATACATGCAATTAATATTCAACCCTTTGATACTGATGTCGAGCCAGAGGACGATCCCACCAATAACCAGAGTCTCGCTATCGAAAGCGGGGTTGTATAAACAGACCGACAAATGACCAGCGTATCCAATGCTGGTGACCATAAAAAACCCGGCGCCACGTAGATAGTGCCGGGTTTTTTTTACACTTTTTGCACGTTTAGAGTGACGCGCAGTCCTACATATTTTCAATCATGGCTTCGCCAAACTCTGAACATGACATCAGTGTTGCATCATCCATTAGACGTTCGAAGTCATAGGTCACTTTCTTTTCAGAGATAGCGCCTTCAATACCTTTAATCACCAAGTCAGCCGCTTCGTCCCAGCCCATATGACGCAGCATCATCTCGGCACTCAGAATTAATGAACCTGGGTTAACTTTATCTTGACCAGCATACTTAGGTGCTGTTCCGTGAGTGGCTTCGAAGATAGCCACGTCGTCAGACAGGTTAGCGCCAGGTGCAATACCAATACCACCTACCTGTGCAGCCAATGCGTCAGAGATATAATCGCCATTGAGGTTCAGTGTCGCCAGAACGCTGTACTCGTCTGGACGCAGGATAATCTGCTGCAACATAGCATCGGCAATAACGTCTTTAATAATGATATCTTCGCCGGTATTAGGGTTCTTAACAACCTGCCATGGACCACCGTCTACCAACTCGCCGCCAAACTGATCGCGGGCAACTTCGTAACCCCAATCGCAGAAAGCACCTTCGGTAAACTTCATGATATTGCCTTTATGAACGAGCGTCACAGACGGCTTGTTTTGATCGATCGCATACTGGATAGCTTTGGCAACCAGACGCTTAGTACCCTGCTCTGATACTGGCTTAACACCGATACCACAGTTAGTGTCAAAACGAATCTTAGATACGCCCATTTCCTGCTGCAGGAAATTGATAACTTTAGTCGCCTCGTCTGTACCAGCACGCCATTCAATACCGGCGTAAATATCTTCTGAGTTTTCACGGAAGATGCACATATCAACTTTATTAGGCTCTTTAACTGGAGACGGAACACCTTCAAACCAACGCACTGGGCGCTGACAAACAAATAGATCCAGTTCCTGACGCAGTGCTACGTTAAGCGAACGGAAGCCGCCGCCAACAGGCGTAGTCAATGGACCTTTGATGGATACTACGTAGTCTTTAACCGCTTCCAATGTCTCTGCTGGAAACCAGTCACCTTCATATAACTCTGCTGCTTTCTCACCGCAGTAAACTTCCATCCAAGAAATTTTCTTACTGCCGCCATAGGCCTTAGCGACTGCAGAATCGATTACCTTGACCATTACCGGAGTAATATCAACACCAATGCCATCGCCTTCGATAAAAGGAATAATTGGGTGATTGGGTACATTGATTGAAAGATCTGCGTTTACTGTAATTTTTTCGCCAGATTGTGGAACCTGGATATGTTGATATCCCATTATTGTCTCCGTGGAATGTGAGGTTGTCTCAATGGATAAAGTGATTAAAAAGTCTTTTGTAAAAAATTTACCGGAATGCCGCATTTTAGCATGAATTCATCCGTTTTTTGTAGCCCTGTTTCATTTACAATAGGCTTAATTGGAGAAAAAACGTGGCTAAACTGATCATTTTTAACAAACCCTTTCAGGTACTCAGTCAATTTACGGATGACAGTGGCAAAAAGACCCTTGCCGACTATATCGATATTAAAGCTGTGTACCCCGCTGGGCGTCTTGATTTTGATTCTGAAGGACTTTTACTGCTCACTGATGACGGTGCATTGCAGGCAAAAATCAGCCATCCCAAATACAAACTCAGTAAAACCTACTGGGTTCAGGTGGAAGGCACAGCCACCCAAGCCCATTGTGATGCACTGCTGGCCGGGGTTAATCTTAAAGATGGTATGGCAACAGCCCTGTCATGCAAGCTTATTTCACAACCGAGCCTGTGGGAGCGCGTGCCGCCCATCAGGGTAAGAAAATCAATACCGGATAGCTGGATGGAAATTGTGATCAATGAAGGGCGCAATCGTCAGGTGCGACGAATGACAGCCGCGGTTGATCTACCCACGCTGAGATTGGTTAGAGCTAAGGTGGGCGATTGGTCTATTGATGGACTCAGCCTTGGTGAATATAAAGTCGGAAATGTTACCAGCCCCAACCCATCTAGGCCGCTCAACAAGCAGCGGCAACAGAGACAAAAAGGAATTGATGTGCCAGATAAAATTCATCTAACGGTCGCCACGGTAATCGAAAAAGACAATAAGTTTCTCATGGTAAAAGAGACCAAAGATAAGGTGCAGGTAATTAATCAACCTGCTGGCCATGTCGAACCCGGCGAAGATATTTTACAGGCGGCACTGCGTGAAACCATGGAGGAAACCGGCTGGGAAGTTGCCATTAGTGGGTTTCTTGGTTTCTCGACCCATCATACGGCTTCGGGAGTTACCTATTATCGCCTGAGCTTTGTCGCCAACGCGCTGCGCTTTGATGACAATGCGGTTATTGATCCCGATATTGACGAGGCGCTGTGGATGTCACTGGACGAGGTTAAAGCCAACAGCGCGAATTTACGCAGTAACATGGTGCTGGACTGCATTGAAGATTATCGCGCCCAGCGTATTTTCCCCTTGGAAATATTTCGTAACGCCTTATAGTATCCGGCTTCGCGTTCTCTTTATCTTGGTATTTGATGATCAATTCACAAAAAGTAATTGTAGGCATGTCTGGAGGCGTTGATTCGTCTGTGGCTGCCCTGCTTCTAATCCAGCAAGGTTATCAGGTCGAAGGCCTGTTTATGAAGAACTGGGACGAGGATGATGGCTCCGAATACTGTACGGCGAAGGCCGATCTGGCCGATGCCCAGCAGGTCTGTGACAAACTGAGTATCACATTGCATAAGGCCAATTTCGCCGCTGACTATTGGGATAATGTCTTTGAGTACTTCCTTGAAGAATATCGACTGGGTCGTACGCCAAACCCTGATATTTTATGTAATCGCGAGATCAAGTTTAAAGTTTTTCTCGACTATGCTCAGCTTATGGGTGCCGATTTTATTGCCACCGGTCACTACACCAGAGTTGGGCATAGTGGAGGCCAGGCTCAGCTTTTAAAAGGTTTGGATAACAATAAAGACCAGAGCTATTTCCTGCATGCGGTCGCTGAACCCGCCTTTGCCAAAGCGCTTTTTCCCGTTGGCGAATTAGAGAAGCCGGAAGTGCGTCGCATCGCCGATGAAAATGGCTTTATTACCTCCGACAAGAAAGACAGTACCGGCATCTGCTTTATTGGCGAGCGCCGCTTTAAAGACTTTTTAGAGCAGTATATTCCTGCCCAGCCGGGTGAGATGCGCACTCCTGAGGGTGAACTGATGGGCGAGCATCAGGGGCTGATGTTCTACACGTTGGGGCAACGGCAGGGTCTGGGGATTGGCGGTGTTAAAGACGGCAATGCCAAACCCTGGTACAGCCTAGCTAAGGATCTGGAGAATAATATTTTGATTGTGGGTCAGGGCGGCCAGCATCCGCTACTGTTTACTAACAGCCTCGCCGCGACTGATATCAATTGGATTAATGGTGCCCCTATCGCTGGCACTGCCTTTGAATGCTATGCCAAAACACGCTATCGACAGCCAGATCAGCTATGCTGGGTTACGCCCGATAATGAAGACGGTTGCAAGGTGCTATTTGCCGAGCCGCAGCGTGCGGTGACGCCTGGGCAATCCGTGGTGTTTTATCAGGGTGACTACTGCCTGGGTGGCGGCACGATTGAACGCACATGGAATTCAGAGATTGAGGCCTAATGTTTTTTTCCAAACCCACTTCCGAACAGGCTATTGCACTGGCCGCAGTATTTCACTGCTGTGAGCTGGTGTCACAGCTAGCTAATACGGGTGAGGCGTCGAGCGAAGATATGGCGACTTGCATGGGCGCCCTGCTCAACCAGAATCCTGATTCACTGTCGCAGCTCTATGGTCCGGTGTCGGGTTTAACTCTGGGCATGAAATCAATGCAACGGCTTTTTAGCGATGACAATCAGGGTCAAACTGAAATAATGCGCTACGTGATTTCGATTCTCTATCTGGCACGCAAACTGTCCAGCGACAAAAATATGCTGAGCAAAATAGCCAGTGGTATTGAGAATGCCGAGCGTCAGGCTCAGCACTTTTCAATCACCCATGACAATGTCTACGCTAATATTGCCTCGCTATATCAGGACACCGTCAGCACATTGCGTCTGCGGATTCAGGTCAGCGGCTCCAGTGGTTTCTTGCAACAGCCCGCGGTGGCCAGCCGTATTCGCTGCCTGTTATTTGCGGCAATTCGAAGCGCCTTTTTATGGCAGCAGCTAGGTGGCAAACGCATTCACCTCGCTTTTTACCGCAAGCGTTTAGCTGGATTATTACCCATCGATAAATAGTCCGAGCACTTTAATTTATCTGAAATTAAAGCCTGAATCCGTTATTATTGCGAGCATATTTCCCCGACAGATTTTGGATCCTACCATGAACGATATCGCCCTTTCTCCCCTTACCGCTGTTTCACCTATCGATGGTCGATACGGCTCAAAAACAGAGCGCCTGCGCACTGTCTTTAGCGAGTTTGGTTTAATTCGATACCGCGTAATGGTTGAGGTTCGCTGGCTACAACATCTGGCGCAAAACCCCGCGATTACCGAAGTGCCCGTATTTTCTGCTGAGGCCAATGCCCTGCTAAACCAGCTGGTGGATAACTTTACCCTCGATCAGGCGGCGCGCATTAAAGAAATTGAGCGCACTACAAACCACGATGTAAAAGCCGTTGAATACCTTATTAAGGAGACTATCGCTGAGAGTGCAGAGCTCAATGCGGTGAGTGAATTTGTGCACTTTGCCTGCACCTCAGAAGATATTAATAATCTATCTCATGCGCTGATGCTTAAAGAAGGACGTGATCAGGTCATGCTGCCTCAGCTGCAAACAATTAGCGATCAGCTCGGTGCGATGGGTAGAGAGTTCGCCGATGTCTCAATGCTAGCGCGTACCCATGGCCAGACCGCTTCTCCCACCACTGTGGGCAAAGAGATGGCCAATGTGGCGTACCGCCTGCAACGCCAAATTGATCAAATTAAAGGCGTACCATTGCTGGGCAAGATCAATGGCGCGGTGGGTAACTACAATGCACATCTTTCTGCCTACGCCAATATTGATTGGGCAGCCGTCGCTCAGGACTTTATCGAGCAGCTGGGTCTCGACTTTAATCCATACACCACGCAGATTGAGCCCCATGATTATATGGCTGAGCTATTTGATGGTCTGGCGCGCTCAAATACCATCTTGATCGACTTTGCCCGCGATATCTGGGGCTATATTTCACTGGGGTACTTTAAGCAAAAGACCATTGCCGGTGAAGTGGGCTCATCGACCATGCCTCACAAAGTAAACCCTATCGACTTTGAAAATGCCGAAGGCAATATGGGAATCGCCAATGCCCTGTTTGGGCATCTTGCGGCCAAGCTGCCTATCTCACGCTGGCAGCGTGACCTGACAGATTCTACGGTACTGCGTAATATGGGTGTTGGCTTGGGCTACACCATGATCGCTTACGCATCGCTGGATAAAGGTATTAGCAAGCTGCAGCTTAACGAAGAAAAGCTCGCCGCTGATTTAGATGCCAGCTGGGAAGTGTTAGCTGAACCTATTCAAACGGTGATGCGTCGCTACGGTATTGAAGAACCCTACGAAAAACTTAAGGCGCTAACTCGCGGCAATGTTATGGATCAGGCAACGATCCAGAGCTTTATTGACACTTTGGATATGCCTGAATCGGCCAAAACTGAACTCAAGGCACTGACGCCAGCATCCTATATTGGCAATGCCTCGGCACAGGCGAAAAATATCTAAAAATGATTTTAGGTCATATTAGTAAAGAAGAATTTCTTGCCGATTACTGGCAGAAAAAGCCACTTCTCGTCCGCAATGCCATAGCTAATTTTGAGCCGCCTATTGATGGCGATGAATTGGCCGGTCTCTCTCTCGAACAGGAAGTGGAGTCACGCCTGGTTATTGGCCAGGACTGGAAGCTTGAGCATGGACCCTTTGCTGAGGAGCGCTTTGCCTCCCTACCCGCGAGCCATTGGACATTGCTGGTGCAGGCGGTTGACCTATGGGTGCCTGAGGTTGCTGAACTGTTACAGTACTTTGATTTCATACCACCCTGGCGCATTGATGACATTATGGTGAGCTATGCCGAAGATGGCGGTAGTGTCGGCCCCCATTTTGATTATTATGATGTGTTTCTTATTCAGGGTGCCGGTCAGCGCAGATGGCAAATAGGCGGTACATGCGATGCTGAAACGTCGCTGCTTAAAAATACTGAGCTTAAAATTCTTCAACAGTTTGAACCATTGAATGAATGGGTGTTGGAACCGGGCGATATGCTCTATCTGCCGCCCAAAATTGCCCACCACGGTGTTGCTATCGGCGACTGCACAACATTCTCTATTGGCTTTCGAGCGCCCGCAGCCACTGAAATGCTGGATGATCTTGCCACTGAGTTACTCACCGGTATAGTCGCGCCGAATCATCTTACAGATCCGCCGCTGACCCCTGAAATGGCCGTGGACAATATACCCAATGCCTATATAAAAAGAGTGAAGAGTCTGTTGTTGGAAACTCTGGATGACGATGAGTTATTGGCGCAGTGGTTTGCACAGTTTATGACTGCGCCGAAATACCCCATGCTGGTCGATCAGACTGGAGAGCAGCGCCGCGCTACCCTCAAACATAAAGATGGAACGCTAAGCCACTTTGAAAATGGCTTAAAAGACTAGTCGCTTGGCCACTCTACTTTTGGGGCTGCGCCACTGCGCCGGAGCCATGACGTCGAGGATCTTCAGCTCCAAATAGAACACCGTCACCATTAGCCTCAATGCTCTCGCTTGCCCCCAACCTGCGTGGCTGGTCATTGACGATATGCCCCATCTCCCGCAGCAGGCGCAATGTATCTGCAGACACACCAGACTCATAATAAACATTGTCTGGTAACCACTGATGGTGGATTCTGGAGGCTGCAGTGGCCTCGGCAATACCCATATCAAACTCCAACACATTGAGTACCATCTGCATAACCACGGTAATAATAGTGCTGCCGCCGGGGCTACCTGTCGCCAGAATTGGTGCGCCAGCTGGATCAAATACGATGGTTGGGGTCATTGACGACAGCGGACGCTTGCCCGGTTGAATCGAATTGGCAATACCGCCCACTAATCCGTAGCCATTGGGCGAACCCGGTTTGGCGGAAAAATCATCCATCTCATTATTTAGCAAGAAACCGGCGCCATCAACAGAGATGCCGCTGCCATAAGAAAAGTTCAGCGTGTAAGTATTACTTACGACATTGCCCCATTGGTCCCAGGCGCTAAAGTGGGTTGTCTCCGTGCTCTCGGCTCTATCAACTAGGCCGGGGCGAACATCTTCAGAGCGACTGGCATGATCCAAATCAATCTGCTGACGCAGAGTTGAGGCGTATTTTTTGTCGGTTAACTGCGCCAGTGGCACTGGGAAAAAATCTGAGTCTCCGAGATACAGACTGCGGTCGGCATAGGCGCGACGCATAGATTCCACCAATCGGTGTATATAATCGGCGCTATTGTGGCCTAGGGCCTTTAAGTCCCAGCCCTCCAGAATATTAAGCATCTGCACCAAATGGATGCCACCAGATGAAGGGGGCGGCATTGCACAGACTTTACTCCCCCGATAATCACCACATACTGGGGTGCGCTCTAACGCAACATAGCTCTCTAAGTCTGCGCTGGTGATAAGCCCGCCGGTGCGTTCCATCTGATCGACAATCATTGCTGCGGTTTTACCCTGATAAAAGCCTGCTGCACCATTGGCGGCAATACGAGCCAGTGTTGCGGCCAAGTCACGCTGACGGATCACATCGCCAGGCTGATACTCTGCCCCATCTTTTTTAAAGAAGTATTTTTTCGTTCCCGCATCCGATTGCAGGCGCTCACTGCGCGCGGCCAAAGACTCCGCTAGAGTTATAGTCACGGTAATACCGTTGCGCGCCAGATTAATCGCCGGTTTTAAAACCTGCTTAAGACTGAGTTTGCCATAGTTTTCCTGGGCATGGACTAGACCCGCAACGGTGCCGGGAACCCCAGAGGACTGAATGCTAAATTGGGCCTTGCGGTTATCCACATCACCCTCAGGATTAAGAAACATATCCTTAAATGCTTCTGAGGGCGCCATCTCACGATAGTCGATAGCAATAGTTTTATTTTCTTCGGCCAGATAAATCATCATAAAACCGCCACCACCAATATTGCCAGCACGGGGTAATGTCACAGCCAGAGCAAAGCCTGTTGCCACGGCGGCATCAATCGCATTACCGCCTTTAGCCAAAATATCGGCACCGACCTGACTGGCGATCATCTCTTGAGACACCACCATGCCCGTCTGGCTGATGACAGGATGAAAGCGTGTTTTTGAATCCAAAAGCGGTTGTCTGTCAGCGTTAGCAGAAACGCTAAATAGCACTACAATCAGCGCACCAATAGTTCTGAGGACGGATTTAATCATGATTTAACTCGTAAACTAACTTGGCACGCAAAAATGGTCCAAGCTTTAAAGCCGCCATTTTTTCCTATTAACGGCTCTTTAGCAACCAACAACGCGCCCAAATAGTGCGGAATAGTGGTTTTTTTTAGAACAGCCCTCCAAAAGCGCGGTCAGCGGGCAATTAAACTCTATAAGAGAGCCTGAGAAGCAATAATAACGCCATTATTGTCAGCATAGAGATAGTCGCCCGGATTAAAGGTGACGCCGCCAAAGGTGACCGCTATATCAATTTCGCCAATCCCTTTCTTCTCAGTTTTCATGGGGTGCGTTCCCAGAGCCTGGACGCCAATATCTGTGGCCATAATCTCATCCACATCGCGAATACAGCCATAGATTATAAGGCCGCTCCAACCATTGACTGACGCCTGCTCTGCCAGCATATCGCCGAGGCAGGCGCGGCGCATACTGCCGCCGGCATCCACTACCATCACACGGCCCTCGCCTGGCGTGGCCACCAGCTCTTTGACACAGCTGTTATCTTCAAAACACTTAACCGTCACTATCGGGCCGCCGAACTGCTCACGGCCACCAAAGTTGTTGAACATAGGCTCAACCACCTGGATCAGATCTGGGTACTGGTCGCAGAGATCTGGTGTTGATTTCATGGCTGTATTGCTTTGGCTTTCTGGCGGTAGGCATGCAGCAGTGGCTCGGTGTAGCCGCTGGGCTGGACATCCCCTTTAAAGACAAGGTCACAGGCCGCTTGAAAGGCGATACTGTCAGCAAAATCTGGGCCCATATTGACATAGTCTGGGTCACCGACATTTTGCCCATCTACCACTGCAGCCATGCGGCTTAATGTCTCCATAACCTGCTCCTGACTACAGATACCATGCTGCAACCAATTGGCCATATGCTGGCTGGAGATGCGCAGTGTCGCGCGATCTTCCATAAGACCGACATTGTTGATATCTGGAACCTTGGAGCAACCCACACCCTGCTCTACCCAGCGCACCACATAGCCAAGTAAACCCTGAGCATTGTTATCCAGTTCCAACTGAATCTGTTCGCCGCTCAGCTTGGTTTCTCCCAGCAGAGGAATGGTTAAGATATCATCGACATTAGCGGCTGTGCGGCTGCCAAGTTGATCTTGCAGGCTAGCAACGTTGACCTGATGGTAATGCATAGCATGCAGCGTCGCTGCGGTTGGCGAAGGTACCCAGGCGGTGTTGGCGCCAGACTTGGGATGGGCGATTTTGATTCTCATCATATCTGCCATATTGTCTGGAATAGCCCACATACCCTTACCAATCTGCGCCTTACCCTTAAGGCCACAGGCTAGACCCACATCGACATTCTGGTCTTCGTAGGCCGAGATCCAAGGCATAGCTTTGAGGTCACCTTTAAGGGCAAATGGCCCGGCATGCATGCTGGTATGAATCTCATCACCGGTGCGATCAAGGAAGCCCGTGTTAATAAATACCACGCGGCCTTTGGCAGCGCGAATACATTCTTTCAGGTTTACAGAGGTGCGGCGCTCTTCATCCATAATACCGACTTTAATGCTGTGGCGTTCAAGCCCAAAGGCGTCTTCAATGGCATCGAACAGATCATTGGTAAAGGCGACCTCTTCGGCTGTCTCTTATACACATCTCCGAGCCCACGAGACCAGAGAGGATCTCGT
>CAJXVK010000021.1 GCA_913060735.1 uncultured Cellvibrionales bacterium | reverse complement strand
CGTGGGCTCGGAGATGTGTATAAGAGACAGGCCTCTGGGCTGTCAATATCCAGTACCGCGACTAATTGACCCTCAATAATCACCGGTAGAACAATCTCTGATTTAGAGGCCACATCGCAGGCAATATGCCCTGGAAACTGATCCACGTCTGCAACAATAATGGTTTTAAACATCTGCGCAGCGGTACCGCAAACGCCATTGCCCAGCTCGATACGCGAGCAGGCAGGCTTGCCCTGAAAAGGGCCCAGCACCAGCTTGTTGTGCTTAAATAGATAGAAGCCAAGCCAATTAATAGCACCGAGTTCCTGCCACAGCAGCGCAGTGCAGTTGGCCATATTGGCAATGCGGTCAGTTTCGCCACTAATAAGGCCGGCTAGCTGCTGGGCTATTTGCGGGTAATCGACTGCGGGAGAGTCCTTGGCAACAGGGCTTTTGGGATGACGATTAGAATCAATCACGGCCTGTAGACGCTGACTAATCGACGAGTTATTCGACAGCTGCGTCACTAAGCGACCTCACCGACCGTATCCAATAGCTACTCTGCTCTTTAAGCAACTGATCTGCGGCCTGCTGTGCCTCTTCTAGAGAGCTGTAATGACCCAGCACCACCACAGAAAAACCCTGGCCTTTAACAACAATATCGACAATGCGAATATCAACCTGAACCGCTAAAGCCTCAACAACGGACTCCGCGACCTGCCTATCAGCATAGGCGCCTATTTGAATAGTGAAACCGCCTTTTGGCCTGACTCTGGGCCCAGAAGATGCTTGGGGGCGGGGCTGCGCAGACGAAACGGCCGGTGCTGACTCTGCTGTTAATGGCTCTGCTATAACCGAACCAGTCATTGCTGGATCACTACTATATTCACCGGGAGCCGCAGGCATGCCATCTTTCATCGTCTTTTTAGAACAGTGCCAAAGCTGTTGGGAATTTACATCACCCTCGCAGTGCCAACCTATATATGCGCCGTTAGAGTCGACCTTAGAGGGAACAAAATTCGACGTGCAAGCAGTCAGCCCGGCAAGCAGTAAAGAGGTTAGCCATATAAGTTTAAACACGAATGCACCTGATTGTTTTTATACTGAAATGGGCGATCTTTTCAGCGGCTATTAAATCCCCATTTTGGTCAACATGTCTAGTACTTGACGCATCGCAAAGGCCACTTTTGGATGATCAACTTCATAGGCTGTCCCTTTTTCTTCAAGGGTTTGTTTAAAGCCCTGTTCGATCTCGTCCGGTGACGTCGATAAATTAACGATGTCCGTCATAAGATTAGTCCAGACATCCCGCTCAACCGAGTTAACCTCAGACGCAGTTTTAAGTTCTTTACGCAGCTCTTCGAGTTTGGCTTTGAGCTCCTCATTATTGGCCATTAGATTCTCCACTGAAAATAAATCCCTGATGGTCAGAGTATAGACAGAGAACAGCGGGCTGCCTGCAACAGAGTAGTGCAAGAAAAAAGTAAACGGCACATAAATTGCATCTCACAGTGCATAAATAGGCATTTAAAGCCTACAGAGTAGTTTTTTGATCAACCTTGGTGCACATGCAGCCAGTTGATTGCTTTTTACGCACTATATTGGTGCTTTATTTATAGAGGGAACATCATGTTATTTGGTACTCGACTCGTCGCCCAAGGCATTCTTGCGCTTCTTTTCACCACAGTATCTACTCAGGTTTTTGCCGATGACTTAAACGCAGCAAATACCTCGTGGATTCTGACTTCAACCGCACTTGTATTATTTATGACCATTCCCGGTCTATCACTTTTTTATGGCGGTCTGGTACGTTCTAAAAATGTTCTCTCGGTACTTATGCAGTGTTTTGCCGTTACCTGTGTCGCCTCTATTATCTGGTTTGCTGTAGGTTACAGCATGGCCTTTGGTGATGGTGGTTCCGCGAACTGGTTTATCGGCGGACTCGACAACGTATTTCTCGGCAATGTACTCGAAGGCACAATGGCCGGCGATATTCCCGAGTCCGTATTTGCCATGTTCCAAATGACCTTTGCCATTATTACACCGGCCCTTATTGTTGGTGCCTTTGCTGAGCGCATGCGTTTCAGCGCTATGTTGCTGTTTAGTGCCCTGTGGTTAGTTGCTGTTTATGTACCAGTTACTCACTGGGTATGGGGCGGCGGCTGGCTCGGTGAAATGGGTCTATTAGACTTTGCTGGTGGTACTGTTGTGCATATCACTGCTGGTGTCGGCGCACTGGTTGCAGCACTGGTTCTAGGTAACCGTAAAGGCTTCCCACAACAGGCAATGCCTCCACACAACCTGACTATGACCGTTACTGGTGCTGGTATGCTTTGGGTTGGCTGGTTTGGCTTTAACGCAGGTTCTGCACTGGCTGCCAATGGCGACGCTGGTATGGCGATGCTGGTTACACATATCTCTGCCGCTGCCGGTTCACTGGCATGGATGAGCATGGAATGGATCAAATACGGCAAGCCCTCGGTACTGGGTATTGTGACTGGTATGGTTGCCGGTCTGGGTACTATTACTCCTGCCTCTGGCTTTGTTGGCCCCGGTGGCGCACTGGTTATTGGCTTTAGTGCCGGTATTATCTGTTACTACGCCACGCAAGCGATCAAGCAGCGCTGGAAAATCGATGACTCTCTGGATGTATTCCCGGTTCACGGTGTTGGCGGTATGCTGGGCACGCTCTATGCTGGTATCTTCGCCTCTGATGCCCTGGGCGTCTTTAGCGGTCAGGGTTATAACGAAGGCATGAATATGATGAGTCAGGTTCAAGTTCAAATTGTGGGTATAGCCTCCACGTTCGTCTATACAGGTATAGTGACTTTTATACTGTTGAAACTTGTCGATAAGATGTTAGTATTGCGTATCGATGAAGAAAGCGAAACAAGTGGTCTCGATCTCGTAGAGCATAATGAGAGGGGGTATGACCTATAATAAGAAGATAGGGGAATAACTAAAAACGTCCGAACGCTGCTGTTGTACCTAGAAGTAACAGAGTGAAAAAAAAGGGACACTTAAAGCCGCTAACAATGTTAGCGGCTTTTTTATATCTGCTGCTTTTGTTACGGGAGGTGCCTGAATTACGCGGGATGCGAAAGTTACGCGGAGTACTGGAATTACCTGAGGTGCAAGCGTTATCGGAGGTAAGTATTTAGATCTAGTTCGCTGTTCTTGCGCGCTGTAAGAAGTCACACATGTATTCTGCGCCATCAAGAATACGACTGGAATGTCGCTGCATCAGGTCCGGGGGAATAAGGTAAATATTGCCGCTGGTCACCGCGGAGATGCCCTGCCACTCTTTCCAGCTATCCCTCCACTGTTCATTGTCTTCACTACTGCCGCTGGCAATGATCACCTCAGGGTCAGCGGCCATAATAGCTTCGATATTAACGTAAGGCACTAAGGGAATGGCCTCACCAAATACGTTAACTCCTCCACATAACTCAATAACATCGCTGACTAGGTGCTCGCCATTGAGGGTAATAAATGGATCGTTCCATATTTGGTAAAAAGCTCGGACAGAGGGCTTATGTCTGTAATTTTCACGCAACCTGTCGAGCCGCTGAGTAAATTCTTGAGCCCTTAGTGTCGCGGTTTCATCATGGCCCGTTAGACGACCAAGGCGGCCAAAAAGATTGGGGATTGCATCCATTTTTCTTGTTTCGAGTACAAATAGGGGCAGACCCAGCTCTCGAATACGGCCAATAATTTGTTCGCCATTACCAGACTCCCATGCCACCACTAGATCCGGCTTAAGGGATAAAATCAGTTCGTAGTTAGCCGCGGCATGATTGTTGACGCGAATAATGTTTTTGGCTTGTTCCGGATAATTACTGTACTCATCTGCACCGACAATTTGCTCTCCAGCACCAATATAAAATAGCACTTCGGTTAGGTTGGGTGCCAAACTAATGATGCGCTGTGCCGGGGCGGGTAATACAACTAGTTTGCCCTGATCATCGACAGCAGATACCTCTGTCCCGCTACTACCAGAAACCGTAGCAGCACCATCAGCTAAAAGCAGATTGGAGCAAAAGACACTAAAAAGCAGCAGAGCTAATAATAGCGATCGTTGCATTAGGTTATTACCAGTGGCTTTTGAGTGACCGGATGTTTGGCAATAATCGACTTCACCCCAAATACCTGACTGATTAACTTCTCGGTTAACACCTCTTCTGGCGAACCCTGAGCAGCAATGGCGCCACTATCAAATACCACTAGATTATCGGCACATCGAGCGGCCAAATTTAAGTCATGCAGCACCATAACAACCCCCGTGCCCTGCTCGGCTAATCCCCGGACAATTTCCAACGTTAACTTTTGGTGCGACAGATCAAAGGCAGAGGTAGGCTCATCAAGTACCAAAAATTGATCACCAAGCTCTGTTGGCTGCCAAATTTGCGCCAACACTCGGGCCAACTGAACTCGCTGTTTTTCACCTCCAGACATCTGTGTGTAAAAGCGTTTTTGCAGATAACTGGCATCTACCGCTTTTAAGGCATCGGCAACAATAAGCTCATCTTTTTGCTTGCCAGTCTGATGAGGGATACGCCCCAGAGCCACTACTTCATTAGCGGTAAAGGGAAAGCTTAGTGCCGTGTGCTGGGGTAATACAGCGAGCATTTTGGCTCTATGCTCTAGCGCCCAAGCATCTAGATGGCGGTGATTCAGGCTGACCTTCCCTGTGGTGGCAGTTATCTCACCGGTCAGCACCTTTAATAGGCTAGATTTTCCTGCGCCATTGGGTCCCACTATGGCTGTAACCGTGCCCGCCTCTACGTGCATACTGACGTCTCGCAGCAAATTAAAACCAGAGATATGCAGGGATATATTTTCCGCCGTTAGAGGCATTACTAAACCTCCCTGCGCCGCTGAATCAGCAGGACAACAAAAAATGGCGCACCCAATAGAGCGGTTAAGATGCCTGTTGGTAGTTCTGTGGGAGTCACTACAACACGCGCCAGACTATCGGCGAGAATGAGCAGGATAGCCCCAGCTAGGGCAGATCCAGGGAGCAGCCAACGGTGATCCGGGCCAATCAACAAACGAATCGCATGGGGAACGACCAGCCCGACAAAGCCAATCATGCCGGCTACCGCAACAGAGGTGCCAATGCCCAGCGCGGTTAAAATAATCAGTCGACGCTTTACCCTCTGCACATCAATACCCAAATGGCGCGCTTCAGACTCTCCCAGCAGCAATGCATTTAAGGCGCGACTATCACGCGGAAACAGGCCCACTAAAAGTGCCGCTACCAGAGCCACCATCGTTACTCGGGACCAGTTAGCTGTGCTTAGGTTGCCCATCTGCCACAGGCTTATCTGACGCAACATATCATTATCGGCAAAGTAGCTGAGTAAACTATTGAGTGCACCGGCAATCGCGCCAATGGCGATACCTGCCAGCAGCATCGTAGTAACTGAGGTACCTAGCTCTGAGGTGGCCAATCGATAAACTAAAATGGTGGCGATAAATCCACCCGTAAAAGCACCAGCGGCCACAGCGGATAAACCTAGTGCTGCGGTGCCTTGGATCCAACTGCCTGCCATTACAATAACAATGCTGGCACCCACTGATGCACCACCTGACACACCGATTAAAGAGGGATCTGCCAGTGGGTTTCTAAATAATCCCTGCATAACGGCGCCGCTAATAGCCAAAATAGCGCCAAGACACAGAGCCAGTAAAATTCGAGGCAAGCGAATATCAAATAAAATGGTATTGGTCTGATTACTTGGGCTGTCGGCAAAAAGCAGATTGAGTACTGCGCACCAGATGTCGGCAATCGCAATATTAACGGTGCCTGTGCCCATGGCAAACATCACCACCAATGGTAGCGATAACGCCAACACAGCGATAACCAATGGCGCAGAAAATCGTCGCAATTAAAAGTCCACGCCTTTGCGGGCCATAATGCCGGAATTATAGGCATGTTTAATTTCTTTAATTTCGGACACTGTATCGGCCCAATCTGCGAGTGCCGAACCGCCACCACGACCAGTAACCACCACGGACTGATTTTCTGGACGGTTTTGTAATGCGTTTAAAATCACCTGCTCATCGAGATATTTAAAGCTCAGCATATAAGTCAGCTCATCCAATACCACGAGATGATAGCTATCATCTTTAAGCATTTTCTCAGCGATGGCCCAGCTTGTTTTTGCTGCGGCAATATCACCAGAGCGATCTTGGGTATCCCAGGTAAAGCCCGTGCCCATCTGATGAAAAGTCACCTGGGGGCATTTGTCCCGCACATAAAGCTCTTCACCCGACAACTGCTCACCCTTAATAAACTGCACTACGCCAACCTTATAGTCATAACCCAGAGCACGCATGACCATACCAAATGCCGAGCTGGACTTACCTTTACCATTGCCGGTAAGCAAGATACCTACGCCGCGCTCAGTGCTTGCCGCTGCAATAGAGGCATCGACATTATCTTTGAGCTTTTCCATCTTCTTTTGATGGGACTGCTGTTTTTTATCCTGTTCTTCACTCATAGGAATTCTTTCTCTTTTGGTTTTTCTTTTTACTAGTTCTGTTTAAACGCCGCGTCCATACCTTCGGGCAGCGGGTGAATATCCGGGTGTAGCGCATTGGCCATAATTTCTAGGGCATCAACCAGGCGCGGACCGGGACGACTAAAGTAGGCATTTCCATCCACGAGATACACCTGGGTTCCAGTGCGCCGGTGCAATTCGACAAAGCCGTCCTCCTTTGAGAACGCTTCTACATCTTGCAGGGAACGCTCAATATTAAACCCGCACAGGGCAATAAAAATAATATCTGGGGCCGCATCGATCAGTTCGTGCCATTCACGGCGCTGAGATGGCTGACGCTTATCGCCAAATACCGGAGTGCCGCCAGCCAGAGCAATAATTTCAGGGGTCCAGTGCCCCCCATCAAAAAGAGGTTCCAGCCAATCGAGAAGCGCCACTCGAGGTCTGTCAGCAAGGGTTGCTGAGCGCTGAGAGACTGTATCAATTCTGCCTTGCAGCTCCGCTCTATAACGCTGACCCTGTTCCACACATTGAGCAGCTTCAGCCAGCAAGGTGACAGTTTCTAAAACATCATCTAAACAGATCGGTTCTAAATTAATGACCTGAGGATCACCGGGCAGGCTACCTATGGCTTTTGCTACATCATTGCCGGAGACAGCACAGACATCGCAGAGGGCCTGAGTCACTATTAGATCTGGTTGCAACTCAACCAAGGGCGCCATCACCAAATCATAGAGCGCCTCATCATTTTTTAACTGGTCGGTCACCAAGCGGTCAATCTCATCACTACTCAAACCTTCAGGGATTCTTGAGCTTGTGAGTATGGGTAGGCCAACTACAGATAGTGGGTAGTCACATTCGTGGGACACCCCTACTAACTGATCGCGCAAGCCTAAGCCGCAAACTAACTCGGTGGCACTGGGCAATAGCGAGACTATCTTCATGCTGAATCCTCTAACAGAAAATCAGCATAGACAAAACCATCACGCTTGACCACTTCACCGCCGACCACTGAAACTGGGTTTTTAAACATGGGGCCATCCCAGGCAAAGGTATGAAACTCACCATTTTCACCACAGGGATCCACGGTCTCGGGAAGCTCTTCCAACAATTGATGAGAGAACTGATAACCAGCCAAATGTTCTGGCATTACGCGAGGGTCGAGACAGGTAATCACAGCCTTAAGACCGCCACTAATCATCTGCTGGGCTAACTGGTCGGTGGGGATTTGCCATAGGGGAAAAACTAATTCCAAACCCGTGCCGGCCATCTGGGTTTCACGGTAACTGCGAATATCTTCTAGGTAGAGGTCGCCAAAAGCCACGGCATCCATCTGCAACTGAGCTCGAGCATCGTCCAGCGCCTGCCCCATAATGGTTTCGTACTGTTCGTTAGTGCAGGGCCAAGGCAGTGGAATTTCAATAAGCGGTAAACTGGCGGCCTCAGCCTGCATTCGCAACAGCTGCTGGCGCACGCCATGAATAGCAGAACGATTAAATTGGCTGTTAAAGGTGGTGAGCAAGCCAACCACCTCAATATTGGGATCCCGTTGCAGCTGATAGAGAGTCCAGGCCGAGTCTTTACCGCTGCTCCATGAGAGCAGTACTCGCTTGATCCCTTTATCAGCTGATTGGGTCACATAGATACCTACAGGCTGTAGCGCAGCCCTAAGCTGGCACCAAAACCCAGGGTCTGGTAGCCAAATACTTCTTGGTAATCTTCATCGAACAGGTTATCCAGTCGCAGATAGAGATCAAGCTTATCCGTTGCATTAAAGTTGGCGTTCACATTAACCAGTGTAAAAGCATCCAGAGTAACGCCGCCAATATCAGTCTGCGTACCGTTATGCTGGGCATTTGCATTAATCGTAAGATTATCTTGCGCTCGCCACAGCAAGTTTAAGCTGCCGAGGTGACGAGCACGGCGGATCTCATCAACGCCATTCTGGGTAGAATCGGTGTAGGTGTAGGATGCATCCAGGACAAACGACTCACTAACAAGCCAAGATGAAGTCAGCTCCAAGCCCTTTTGCCTACTGGTTCCACTGATATTTATAGGCTGCGTAACCCAGACATCATCCATCCAATCAGCATTAGCACAATTCTCAATGCATTCAGATTTTGAATCAATTTCATTTTCTAATTTTGCATTAAAGTAAGTTGCTTTTATCTCAAGGCGGTCATCTAAAAGGGCTTTATCAACACCAAACTCCCAACTCTTCGACTGCTCAGAGATTAAATCTGGATTGGCTAGAAATCCGCTGTAAATACCGTAGAGCTCAGAAAAGGTTGGATTTTTGATAGCGGTTCCCGAAGCAACACGGAATCGCGTGTTTTCATCGAGACGATATACGCCCTCAAACTTCCATGTGTCGGCATCTTCGAAAGTATCGTTGTTATCCTGCCGAGCAACAACCGCTAGAGTAAGCTTATCGACTGGATCTACTCTGTATTCGAAGGCAATACTATCGGTATCTCGATCTACAACTTTATTGACATCACTACCCGTTGCCCAACCACCAGACTGCTTATACTCCTCAGTTTCTCGCTCCAACAATAGGGAAATCTGCTGATCTAAAGCCTCCCATAGACGGGATCCAACATATTGGTAATCCTGTCTGTTTGATTCTGTAGCGCCGTTTGCAACAACGACACCATCAGAGGTGTACTTAAAGTTATTATTTTCAAACTGAGATTCTGACAGGCTAACTTTATGGTTCCATTTGCCATCAGCCGAGGCGTACTGAGCATTTATCCGAGAAGAAAATCGATCAAAGTCACTGTGTAAAAGATCATTAAACTCATTGTGAAAATCTGTGCCAATCTTGGCCGCATATTCATCATCATATTCACTGAAACCATCACTTTGGCTTAAGGATAATGTCAATCTCAGCTCATCACTGGCATCCATACCGGCTTTAAAATTTATACTGGTATTTTCGTATCCATCATTATCATTTGTACCTGTATTGAGGATAATATTATCGCCTTCAGATTCAAGTTCAGTAACACCTAGACTGACATCATATTTTTCAGCCTTATGGCCAATACTTAAACCGAGCTTATTAGTAGAAAAACTTCCAGCCTCGGCAAACACTTTTGCACTAAACGGCTGATCGGCACTGCGGGTAATAATATTAACCACACCGGCCATAGCATCACTGCCGCGCATAGCACTCTGGGGACCACGGATCACTTCAATACGCTCAATATCAGAGGTAGTTAAGGTGCCCCAGTTAAGCTCATCACTCTGCGAGGGATCATTGGCTTCAACACCATCAATCAATACCAACAGATGGTTGGCTTCGGCACCGCGAACACGAATCTGGGTTAACGAGCCCTGAACGCCGGTTCGGCTAACGGCAAGACCGGGAATATCGCGAAGCAGGTCGCTGACGCTGATTGCGGCGCGGTTTTTCAGCTGCTCGCTATCGATAACATTAATTGCATTAGCGGAACGCGTCGTGGCAATAGGGAGTAGAGAGGCGCTGACCAGCACCTCTTCAATATTTTCTTCTGCCTGTGCGGCAAGCGGTAAAGTAAGTAGCAGCGTTCCAGCAAGCACTTTAGTGGCTGTCGCTATTGTGTGTGTTTTTTTCATTTTGGATTCTCTTACACTCACACCCGAGTGATTGGTTTATAAAATATACAGGGGCGTACAGGCAGAGAGACAGAGACTGTCGATCAGCACAAGACCGCACCCCGCGGTTTGTCTGCATAGCGATAGGCCGGTCTCCGGACTCATAAGTGAGAGGCTTGTTAGCGTCTCTGTTTAGCTACCTTCCCATGCCAAAAATCGCACAGTGGTCATACAGCCAAACATTCTTATTTACCGTTGCGGGGGCAGTATCGGATTTGCTATTAACACCAAACTCAGGTGAAGCGCACCGATTTCCCATTTCACTCTTACTTAGCGCAAAATTAACAGCGACTAAATATGAGAACCTATTGCCGAAGCAAGAGCGGGCAATCTACTCCTGCACGCATTTGATGTCAATCTGGATCACTAACAAATTTAATTGTCACATGGTAATCTTGGTCCTGAGAAATTAGGTGAATCACAGGGAACGAAAGAATGCTGGCTATATTGATTAAACGAGTATTGGCGTCAGAGATGGAGACGACTTATGAAGAGTTCTCGCGCAAAATTATTCAGGCGGCGGTGCCCGCTAAAGGCTTTATTTCAAGCAAATCATTCAAGGACTTAAATAACAGCAAAATTCGCTACACATTGATTCAAATGGAGAGCCTGGCAGACTGGAAGAATTGGTACCAATCTGATGAACGCCAAAAAGCACTGGGACAGATTCAGCCGCTGCTGCGTGAACCTGAAAGCATTTCAATTTTAACCACGGCTTAATACTAAGCTGACTTTAAGACACCGCATCCAGCGCTTCAGTCACCCTGCGCACTGGAATAATGGTCATGCCCTTAATCGGCTGTTTAGGGGCATTACCCGCCGGCACAATCGCCCGGGTAAAACCATGTTTGGCCGCCTCGCGCAGCCGCTCCTGACCATTGGCCACTGGGCGAATTTCACCGGCCAATCCAACCTCGCCAAAGACCACCAGATTTTGCGGCAGAGACCTATCTCTAAAGCTAGAGATCACAGACAGTATCAACGCCAGATCAGCACTGGTTTCCAATACCTTGACGCCACCCACTACATTGACGAAAACATCCTGATCACCCACTGATATGCCGCCGTGGCGATGCAATACCGCCAACAGCATAGACAGGCGATTATGATCTAAGCCCACGGTGACCCTGCGCGGATTACCCAGGTGGCTATCATCCACCAGCGCCTGTAGCTCCACCAATAAAGGGCGAGTTCCCTCCCAGACCACCATCACCACGCTGCCAGAAGATACCTCTTCGCCGCGCTGAAGAAAAATAGCCGAGGGATTAGCCACTTCTTTTAAGCCTTTGTCGGTCATCGCGAAAACACCCAGCTCATTGACCGCACCAAAACGATTTTTATTGCTGCGCAGGGTACGGAAATGGCTGTCGCTGGATCCCTCAAGCATCAGCGAGCAGTCAATCATATGCTCCAAGACCTTAGGCCCAGCCAGAGAGCCATCTTTGGTGACATGGCCGACCAGAATTAATACTGTGCCAGTCTGCTTGGCAAAGCGCACCAGCATAGAGGCGCTCTCACGCACCTGAGATACACTGCCCGGCGCCGAGGCCACCTCTTCCATATGCATCACTTGAATCGAGTCGACCACCAGAATTTTGGGGCGCTTCTGTTCAGCAATCGCGCAGACGGTTTCGACCGAGGTCTCAGCCATAATCTCAAGTTTATCGGTGGGCAGATCTAAACGATGGGCGCGCATAGCCACCTGCTGAGGAGATTCCTCGCCGGTGACATAGAGTGCAGTGTTATTTTCAGCCAGCTTACAAAGGGTTTGCAGCAATAATGTACTTTTGCCGGCGCCGGGCTCACCGCCCACTAAAATGGCAGAACCGGGCACCAGACCACCGCCCAACACCAGATCAAGTTCGCCTGTGCCCGTGGTAATGCGAGGTATTTCATCCAGAGCAATCTCGGCCAGAGTTTTGACCGCGCCATCTACCGCGCCAGCAAACCCAGGACGAAGCACCTTGCCGCTGCGCGTCGCAGGGCCTAAACGCACTTCAGATAATGTGTTCCAGGCATTGCATTCAGTGCATTGGCCCTGCCATTTACGGTAGTCAGCACCACAGTCATTGCACACAAAGGCTGATTTGGTTTTAGTGCTCAAGCTTTTGCTCCTATTATTAGAGTCATATTTAAGCCTATTACTGGTATTATGTACAGTAATAAAACTATGCCGCCAAGGCTAAGATACCCAGCAAATAATAATTAATCTGTCATCTATGTCACTAACCACCAACAGCAGCAGTTCACTTATTATCCGTCAGGCTATTATTGACGACTGCCCACTTATTCTGCACTTTATAAAAGAGCTCGCCGACTATGAAAAGTTACTTCATGAAGTCGTGGCCGATGTGGCAACCTTGGAAGAAACACTGTTTGGTGACAAGCAGTATGCCGAAGTAGTGATTGCAGAGTATCAGGGCCAGCCTGTCGGTTTTGCCCTGTTCTTCCATAATTTTTCAACCTTTTTGGGTCGTCCCGGCCTGTATCTTGAAGACCTTTATATCCAGCCAGAGATGCGCGGCAAAGGCTTTGGCAAGCTATTACTCAGCTATCTGGGTGGTCTGGCGCTGGATAGAAACTGTGGCCGACTAGAGTGGTGGGTGCTCGATTGGAATCAACCAGCCAAAGATTTCTATCAGTCACTGGGCGCAGAACCCATGGATGACTGGACCGTTAATCGAGTAACGGGCACAGCACTGGATAACCTAGCCGCGATCTACAGACAGGATGCAAACTTATGAGCACCAGCCTCAATGGAAAACGTATCTTTATTACTCAGGCCGAGACCTTTATGGGTCCCACGCTCTGCGAAGTCTTTACTGAGTTGGGTGCTGAGGTTATTACTGATACCCAGATTCTCACAGACCCGACATTGCCCGCACAGATTATCCAAGCCGCTGGGCATATAGACGTTCTAGTGGCTAATCTGGCAGTTCCCGCGCCCTTTACCAAAGGTCAGCTGGTCAATGATGATGAATGGTCAGCAACTTTTAATGCCCTGGTAGATCCCCTGCCACGACTATGTACCGCCGTGCTGCCGCAAATGATTGAGCGCCAGTCAGGTAAGATTCTAGTTATGGGCAGCGCCTCTGCTCTGCGAGGTATAAAGCGAGCATCCACCTATAGCGCCGCTCGTGGCGCGCAACTGGCCTATGTTCAGGCGATGGGTGTAGAAATGGCCCCTCAGGGTATTCAGGTCAATGCTATCGCCCAGAATTTTGTTGATAATCCAACCTATTTCCCAGAAGAGACCAAGGCCAATCTTGCTTTTCAAGAGCGGCTTAGGCGCGAAGTACCATTGGGGCGTCTGGTATCAATGCGCGAAGATGCGCAGTTTGCCGCCTATCTATGCTCTGATGCGGCTGACTGCTTTGTCGGACAGGTATTTCCGGTAAGCGGCGGCTGGGCTGTCTAAGCTATAGGTTTATCTCGTTCATCAGTTAGCTTTCTGATAAAGTATTCTTATGTCACTAATTCCCGAAAAACCTATTGTTATATCTCCCACTCTGGCCGCTACTATCGGTTTGGAAGAGACAGTATTACTCCAGGTTTTGCAGGAATGTCTGACCCATGGCAGCCCGGTGCAGAGCAGTGGGTTTGACTGGGTAACCATTGCTGGCGCTAAGTTATTGGGACTAGTGCCATTTTGGAATGAAGACGATATTCGCAGGCTCTCTGCTAGCTTGCACGAAAAGGGGCTGCTGCTAATGGGCGGGGGGCCGTTTTCGGCCCAGCTTGATTTTCGTTTTGCTTTTAATGAACTGGCAGCTGCGCAACAGCCCACTCATCGCGCGACCCAGCCAAAAGCCCAGGCGCCCGCTCAAGCAGCGCCTCAAACAACTATGCCCCATTCGGCCAAAACCATTGGTGGTAGCTGGCAGCCCAGCCAGGATGCACTGCGTCAACTGGCTCAGCTAGGGGTTACCAAAGATTTTGCCCAGCAGCAGATACCACAGTTTGTAGCCTATTGGCGCGAGCGCAATGTGCCCCGCCACAGCTGGGAATCAAAATATATTAAAGAGGTTTGGCGACAGTGGCAGCAGGCCGAATCTACCAGTCACCGCCGCAGCCGCGAAGTATCAGTTACCGGGGAATGGCGGCCCTCTCAAGATGCGCTCGACCTATTAATCGAAAAAGGGGGTATTAACCCTAACTTTGTCGATGATGCAGTGCCAGAATTTATTCTGTACTGGCGCGATCGCGGCGATGTTTCCAGCACCTGGAACTCTAAATTTATTCAGCATGTACGTCGTCAATGGCAGTTTTACACTGGCATGATGGAGCAGGACACAATGCCGCGCGCTATGCCTGCGCAGTGGCAACCCAAGGAATCTGTGTATGATGTTCTGCAAATGGCCAATATTGATCGCCAGTTTGCGCAGCAGGCAATTCCCGAATTTGTGCTCTACTGGCAGGAAAATGGCACGCCTCAGTCCTCTTGGAGCACCAAGTTTTTGCAGTACGTAAAGCGCCAATGGGCGCGACATAACCAACCTCAGTCAGCGAGTGGAACAGATGGCAAACAGCAAGGATCTTATTCAAAAGGTCGCATCCGAGATCGCAACATCATCGATGCTCTCTCCGACCGAAGCTGGGCGTCCTAAACCTGCCCCAGCTAATCCGCAGCTGATTGATGCTATCAATCAGATCTTTGCGTTGTTCCAAGTTAATTATCATAACCAGTATTTCAGTGCCTTTGGCGACAATACCAAATCTGAAAATCTAGCAAAGAAATTGTGGTTGTCTAAAGTCAGTGATTTCTCGCCCGACACTATTCTTAAAGCCGCAGAAAAGATAATCGCCGAAAGTGAGTATCTGCCTACCCTGCACAAAATGCTTAATGCCTGCCGAGCCGTGGGTATGCCAGCTGGTCTGCCAACACCACGCAAGGCTTACCAAGAAGTCTGCAACAAACCGAGCCCCAAGGCAGAGCAGCGCTGGTCACATACGGCGGTCTATCTGTCTGGCCGCGACTGTGGCTGGCACTTTTTAGCCAATACCATTGAGTCAAAAGCCTTTGCGCCCTTTTCTGAAGTCTATCAGCAGTACTGTGAACGGGTTTTACGCGGTGAAGAATTTACTATCGAACCACCGCAGGCGCTACCGGAAACCTCAGAGGTGCCCGCCAGCAAGGAACATAACCAGCAGCAGTTGGATAATCTCAAGCAGTTACTAGGTTAAGTCGACTATGGCAATGCAACCATTGATACACAACTCTACTGCACGGCGTATGGCCAAAACAATACTGAATGGATTTCGCAGTTATTTCGCCGATTATCTTAATTCCACACTAAGTGCCAAGGCACGCTTCGAAAAAGCCGATTGGCATGGAGTTCAACAAGCCAATGTTGATCGCCTCGAACTGTATAAATTAAAAGTTGCGCAGACCGTCCAATACCTCGGCATGGTCACCAATAAAGATATTGCCAATCTGGCACTTTGGCGCGAAGCAAAGATTGCCTATACCCAGTTGGTATTTAATTTTCCCAATTTTGAAATCGCTGAAACATTTTTTAATTCGGTGTTTAGTGATATTCATGACCATGACAAAATTGATGACGATATTATCTATGTACTTTCCTCCCAGCTTATTGAAGCGCCGGCTGCCGAGTACAGTATTTTCGTACGCTATAAAGGTGAAGGTTTTCGAGAAACATTTTATCGAATTCTAAAAGAATCTGAATTCTCCTTGCCGGGTGAAGATATTGAGCTGGATCTTGATTGCATTATGGAAGTGTTTAATCAAGAAGTTGTGCCACAACTCAAGGGTCCACATGCTGACATTAAGTTTGACTTATTGGAGTCGACTTTTTATCGCGGCAAAGCCGCCTATATGGTTGGCCGCGTCGTTGATGGCGATCAGCGATTTCCTCTGGCGCTGGTATTTCTCAATACCGAAGAGGGAAACCTCTATGTGGATACAGCAATTTTTAACGCTGATGATTTAAGTGTGCTGTTTAGTTTTACCCGTAACCACTTTATGGTGGATGCACCACTTCCCTACCAGTATTCGCACTTTCTTAAAAAATTGATGCCGCGAAAGCTTGATTATGAGATCTACAATTCTCTCGGCTTTCCCAAACATGCGAAAACCGAATTCTTTCGCCAGCTAGTCGGCCATTTAAATAATTCTAACGACGAATTTATTATCGCACCGGGCATTAAGGGTATGGTAATGACGGTATTTACACTGCCTTCGTACAATATTGTTTTTAAAATTATTAAAGATAAATTTGCTCCACCCAAGGAGGTGACTCATCAAATAGTGCGCGAAAAATATCGTTTGGTTTCGCGCCATGACCGTATTGGTCGCATGGCCGACACCCAAGAATTTGATAACCTGGCATTTCCTCTCAATCGATTTTCTAATGCACTGATTGAAGAATTGCAAAAAGTGGCCGCATCACAAATTGAGATTCGTGATGACAAGATAATTATTAAGCATCTGTACACAGAGCGCTATATGACGCCACTCAATATCTATTTAGAGAGTGCTAGTGATGTAGAAATTCGCAGTGCAATGGAAGAATACGGTAACTGTATTAAACAGCTAGCAGCCGCTAATATCTTTCCCGGTGATATGCCACTGAAGAACTTTGGTGTGACCCGACATGGTCGCGTGGTGTTCTATGATTATGATGAAATTGCTACGCTGACTGACTGTAACTTCCGCAAGATTCCTGAGCCTAGAAATGAGCAAGAGGAAATGCAGTCAGGCACCTGGTATACCGTGGGTCCAGATGATATTTTCCCAGAGGAATTCCGCCTGTTTTTCTCTGGCAATACCAAGGCTCGAAAAATGTTTGAAGAGATGCATAGCGACCTCTACGAGCTGAGTTTCTGGACTAACCTGCAAGACCAAATTCGCAGCGGATACGTGGTCGATGTATTCCCCTACCGCCGCATTAAACGCTTTGATCGCGGTAAAGATACGGCTCTTGGAGTTTTTTCAGACTAGCGGTAAGGCAGTGTTTCGACCCGGTCAGCGGACTGAATTTTATAGCCCTGCAATTTAATCGCCACTAAAGTCCAGTGCTGATCAATCTTATCACCCGCCTGGAAAGTGCGCTGATTAGCAAATAGCCGATTGGAGGGTGAGCCCTCGGCAATATACATATGCCCAGATATGGTCAGCTGCGGTAATGCTTTTCTACCAGCTGGTGCAATCTGCTGGCGTGCCGGTGGTTCTGCATCTGCGGCTTTAGAGGCAGGCTGTGCAGCCAAGGGCTCTGGTTTCAATAATTCTTCAGCCTGCGGTGTGGCGATTACCCCTAGTTCAGCTGTGGAGGGCACCTGATTTACTGATCCCGAATAAATCACTAGGGCCAACAGCAGAGCCAGAAACCCAATCACTAAAACCAGATACTTTACACTGTTTGATTCTGTGGCTGGCTGGTAGGGATCCCAGTTGGAACTGGCAAAATCATCCAACTCTTTGGGGTCTTCACGCAGTCGATCGCGCTCAGCTTTTTTTAAGGCATCGAGAATATAAGACATTAAGGTAGCTCGCCAAGCAATCGAGGATGCTGAGGATTGGCCAGTTCATTTAGACGCATGATGGTTTCTCGCCCAACCACACCATCAGCCATCAGGGTCTGCTGGCTCTGAAAGCTTGCTACCTTTTGAGCAATGGCCGCGGTATAACGACCCCCGGTAATAATGCGCTCTGAGTTCTGATCGATTATCGCCAATTGGTCCTGCAGCCAACTGACTGCTGGTGCGTTACGATCACCGGCTGTGAGGGTATTAAAGCCTTGCACTGGCTGCCACAGATAGAGGTAGCGTCCGGACCAGCCAGTTAAAAATTTTTCTAGCGGTACCACAATACTGCCATCAGTACCCTGCAGCCTAACCGCAGTTTTATCTAGTGCGGTGAGCAGGTAACTTTTTAGACCGCGCTGGCTGCTTTCAAAAGATGGCTTAATCCACACAATGCCGGGGCGATTAATTCTTTCTAAGTCGCTGATTTTTGCTGCGGTTATTTTTTCGGCACGCAGGCGATTATCTGTAGCCTGAGCAGAAAATTCCTCTTCGGAATAGATCGCACCGCTATCCACTGACCATATCTTCAACAGGCTGCTGAATGGACTTGCGGGAACATCTATAGCTGTTTCATTGATTGATGGTTCGGTGTTCACTGGGAGTTCTATAGCCGCTGGGAGCTGTTTATCCGTGGAAGGCTCCATATCAACTGAGGGCTCTGGCGTGACCACGGTTTGGTTAACCAGGCCTATCATCAGCACTGCAATCAAAACCAGTAACCCGATTAAAATAATAAAAGATTTTTTACTATCATCAGCAGTGTTGCGGCTGCCGAGAATCTCCACTGCAGCTTCTTTGACCAACTTTGGTGACACTACTTTTGAGCCCGTCGAATAAGTGGCCAGCAAGCTGTGCTGGCACACTAGATTGATCAGCCGCGGCACGCCACCCGTGAGGCGAAATAATACCGATATACAGGCGTTATTAAATAACGAACCCTTAGCGCCCGCTCGATGCAGGCGATGATTCACATAGTTGGCAACATCATCTTTTTCTAAAGGCAGTAAATGAAATCTAGACACAACTCGCTGATTGAGCTGACGCAATTCTTTCTGCGCAAGAGTATCTAAAAGCTCGGGTTGGCCGACGAGCAAAATATGTAAAAGCTTATGAGTATTAGTTTCTAGGTTACTTAACAGACGCAAGGTTTCCAAAACATCGGCGCTTAAATTTTGCGCCTCTTCAATAACAATAAGAGTTTTCTTACCCTCAGCATGGGCCTGAAATAAATTTTGATTAAGTGCGTCAATACGGGTTTTTGAAAAAGACAGCCCGCGAGATTCTGGCGAATCAGTTGGCAGTTCTATACCTAGTTCATCACAGATGCTGGCCAGTAAATCGGTAACATTAAGCTTGCTATTTAGAACATAGGCGACGCGTATATGGGCTGGCATGCGTTTGAGCATGGTGCGAGTCAAAGTGGTTTTACCCGTACCCACTTCGCCCGTCAGTAAAATAAAGCCACCTTCGCGATCAAGCCCATACTTGAGATGAGCGACGGCCTGACGATGATGATTGCTGGGATACAAAAACCCCGGATCGGGAACAATCGAGAACGGCTCGCGCTTTAGGCCAAAATGCTGCAGGTAAATGCTCACGCCATTTACTCTTCCGTTTTAGTTTCTGCCTGTTCAATAAATTCTTGTAATCGCATATTTAATGGACCCTCAGCCTTACCCTTTAGGTCGCGGGTAATCAGGTGCTCAAATTTACCCTTTGATAACAGCCGTGCATCTTCGGCATTGCGAATAATGGTCGGACGAATAAACATCATCAGGACCGACTGACTTTCACTTTTATTTGAGGATTTAAATAACCGTCCTAGCAGTGGAATATCGCCCAGTAAAGGTACCTTGGACGCTGCATTATCAGTCTGATCTTCAATCAGACCACCCAGTATCAGCAGCTCACCATCCTGAATCATTACATTGGTCTGCATAGTGCTTTTCGAGGTAGTCTGTAATCCCGGCTCACCACTTTTAACTTTTGATGATTCCTGCTCAATCTCTAGGCGCACCGCATTGCCCTTACTGATTTGAGGCTTGACCTTAAGCATTACACCAACCTCTTCACGGTTAACCGTAGTAAACGGATTACTGTTGGAATTGTTATTACTAATGCTCGAAAAACTGCCGGTAACAAAGGGAACCTCTTCACCCACTGAGAGGGTTGCCTCTTCATTGTCCAGAGTTACCACCGAGGGTGTCGACAGAATATTGGTACTGCCATCAGTTTTTAATGCCTGAATAAGTACCCCCATACCTTTGCCGGTCACCCCGTCAAAATCACCTGCAACACCTAGCGTAGACTGGGGTAATTGGCCAAGCGCTGTGTTGACGTCCGCATCACTAGGGTCGCCTAGACCAGCACCCAGCAAAGTGGATAGTAAGCCATCGAAGTTAGTCAGATAACCACCACGATTTTTACTGGTATAAATAAGATTAGCGCTGAGCTCTTTGGCCTGGTCTTCTGATAACTCTGCAATCACCGCCTCGATTAATACCTGCGGACGCGAGCGATCCAGTTTGCTCACCACGTTTTTAACTTCTCGAATAACGGCGGAAGATGCTGCAATAATCAGCGCATTATTAAGTTCATCAATTTCGATTTGATAGCTGGTCTTAGATTTTTTATCACCGGTAGATTCACCGGCCAAGCGTAAAAATACATCCGACTTAAGCATGCCATCAATAATGGGTTTTATCTCTGCGGCGCGTGAATAATCTAGATAGATAACTTCAACACCGCCTTTTTTAGTAGAGGGTATATCTAAACTTTTCAGCATGTTTTTAAATGCACTTCGGGCTATCCCGGGGCCGCTGATAATAACACGATTATTTAATCCATCTTCAACCAGCGATAGATCCTGTTTCTGCAACTGCTTGAGCTGACCGGCGATATGTACGGCCTCAGCGGCTGAGATATGGTCGAGGTTAATGACCTCAACCATACTGTGATCAGGATCATCCATTTCCTTGATCAGCGCCTTGAGCCGATTAATATTACTGCGAATATCGGAGACGACCAGATAGTTACTCTGAGCAAAGGCCATGAGTCTTGCGCCATTACTCAGCATCGGCTTGAGTACCGGTACTAGTGTGCTGGCCTGAACATACTTTATTTTTAACACCTGAGTTTCAAGCTTATTGTCACCAATACCACCGGCAAAGCTAAAGGATTGGTTAAATGGCACGATACGGGTCACAGCGCCATCTTCGACTGCCTGAAAGCCCTGCACCTGAATAGCGGATAGAACGGCTGAATACAGCAGCGAAGAATCAATGGCCTGCGGAGCAATTATAGTAACCTTACCTTTGACCCTTGGATCCAAGACAAAAGACTTACCGGTAATCTCGGCAACACTCTCTATAACGCTACGAATATCTGCATCGCGGAAGTTAATTCTTACCTGCTCCTGTGCACTGGCTTCGGCGATAAGACTCAACACCAGTACTAGGGCACCACCAAGATTTCCGAGACAGCGGGCTAGGGTTGTTTTACGCTTCATTACTAAAGTATCCATGTTATTGGTTCAATCCAAGGTTCGGTAACATTTTAGCTGACAGGCTGGCGGCATTAACATAGATAATTTCCTCCTTACCCTGTCGAATAACAGTGACGGGTAAACTGCTGGCGCTACTATACCTCATCCATTTAGTAGGATCTGCCAAGAGGCTCTGGACCATCAATCCATCTACCTTGACCACGATATCTCCGTCCTGAATATCTGCCAATATTTTAATCTCATCTGAGATATTATTCATTTTAAGTCCGGAGCTACCGCCGACATTTACCGGCACAGCGCCAAACATATTGGCCAGAGCAAAACCCTCTGCATGCGCCTCTTGACGTACACTAGCCTCCTCAGTAACCATAATTGTGTCGGGCTTCTTCAGCAGTATCTGCTTGTTGGACCCGTTTTGGTTAACCACAATGCGGTAAGGTTGAATCTCGACAATGCTAGTGTTTGAACCCAGTTTATCGCCTATATGGTAAACCGCTTCGGGCTTACCATTAAACTTTAAAGTCGCAGATGAAGAGTTTCCGGCAATCATTACACCCAGCAGTGTTGCGTTAATTTTGGCGTCCGCCAATTCGCCAACCTGCTCGCTAGTCGCAATGACCATGTCAGACGAGCCGCGAAACCAATTCCAGTACACCGCTTTGGCGCTGGGCACCCGAGTTAGCTGCTTTGCTCGTTCCTCAGTCTGATTAAATTCCATAACAATTAAAAGACTGAGAAAAAGGCAGATCAATACCAGCGCAATCTTCACAACCCACTGTGCAGACAGAATAGGAGTCTGGGGTTTTAATCGGTTAATTAACACGCTGCACCTCCATAGCTCCCGTATAGACTGCAGCCCCCGGAGCAGCACTAGCACTGATATTTATGCTCTGCACAGAGAAACCCTCACAGCTAATTTGATGCACTAAACGCATCAGTCGATTGGCGTCTGGGCCATTAACGCGCAGTGAAATTCCGCGGCCTGTTTCATTCACCTTATCAAGGCGCAACTGAGCGCGCCTAACCAGCTTGGTGATAACGTCTGTATCGCGACCAACATTTAGCTCTCTACCCGAACAGCTATTCACCAAACGCGGCACGATGGCAGCTTGATCATGCAACCATTTTAAATCTGCCTGCAATTTACTCTGCTGCTCAATAAGCTCGCTACGCTTTTCAGCAAAGGGGACCAAAGTCAAATAAACAACTGCGATCAATGCAAAGAGCCCTCCTACGCCAATAAAAAGTCTCTCTCTAGACTGGAGGTTTTCATAGGCCTGCCCTATGGTTTTCATATTCATCTCACACCCCCGATACCAGCGCCCGCCTTAACGGTTAGCACAATGGCATCAGCTGTCTCACCAGACTGGATAGATAGCTGATAACCGGGAATATTTAATGCCTGGGCTTTTAGTTTCGCGGCATTGGTTATATGCAGCTGCAAAACCTCTTTATCTGCGGTCATCGCAGTGAGGTTGCAGCCACAGCTGGCCATAAAGCTATCCAGCGCGATTAGCGCGGCAACCGGTGCAGTCTGCAAGCTCTGCTGCTGTTTAAATAACTTACTGAGCTGCTGTTCGGCAGCATCTCTTGCCTCTAGCGGCTTTGGTTTGCGGCCAGTAAACAGACTGCTATAACTGCTCTGTACCTGCTTGCCTGTTACATCGATCTGCTGGCTAATCATATTGCTGGAGATCTGCAGATAGGCAAATAGCAGTACCAGACTTAAGGCGACCAAGCCAATAATAGGGGTCCAACTGCTTGATTCTGTGCGCAGTAGCTGCGGTTTAAATGCGCCGGTCATTAGGTTTGGGGATCGCGGTATATCGCCAAACTGCCAGTCAATTTCCGCGTCATTAATATCGGCCATTGACTGCAGGTGATCCGGTACAAGAGCACTGTCAGGAATAGAAATCGACAACCTCGGGGCAATCTCTGCAGCGGTAATAAGATTATCTATCATGGCCCAAGCGCTGGCGGGTTTAGCGGCAAAGCCAGCCTCTGCAGAATACCTCACTAAGCAGACGCCTTCACGCCAACCAATACTTATCCGTCCCGCTTCCCATGGCAGTGCTAAAAAGTCTGGCACCATTGATGTAGCCGCAACACCTGCGTTGGTAGCAACACGCTGCCAGTCCTGCATATCTTGCCGGCTAATGGCGAATATCTGTAACCTGTCTCTTATACACATCTGACGCTGCCGACGAGCGAGCTAGTG
>CAJXVK010000020.1 GCA_913060735.1 uncultured Cellvibrionales bacterium | reverse complement strand
TCTACACTAGATCGCTCGTCGGCAGCGTCAGATGTGTATAAGAGACAGGTAGTGCGCGTGGCGCAACGTAATCAGCCAAGGTGGTTAGATATGGAAGCTTTCGCCGCAACCACATTCGTCTTTTACATTGGGGTTTTTAAACTCAAAGCCTTCGTTTAAACCCTCTTTGACGTAATCGAGCTCGGTACCATCGAGGTACAACAAGCTTTTTGGGTCAATAATCAGCTTTACATCACCGCATAGAAATACTTCGTCTTCTGCGGCGGCATCATCGACAAACTCCAGCACATAGGACAGGCCAGAGCAGCCTGTGGTGCGTACACCCAAACGAATACCCACACCTTTGGCGCGGTGTTCTAAGTGCTTAACAACATGCTGCTCCGCAGCTGAGGTCATGGTGATCGCCATTGTTTATTGGCCCTGCTTTTCTCTAACGTCACGCACTGCTGCTTTAATGGCATCTTCGGCCAATACAGAACAGTGAATCTTTACCGGCGGTAGGGCCAGCTCTTCAGCAATCTCGGTGTTTTTAATCTCGGCAGCAGCGTCTATATGCTGCCCCTTAACCCATTCGGTTAATAATGAGCTTGAGGCAATGGCAGAACCGCAACCATAGGTCTTGAATTTGGCATCTTCAATAATGCCATCATCGCTGACCTGGATCTGGAGGCGCATAACATCGCCACAGGCGGGGGCGCCAACCATGCCAGTACCCACATTCTTTGAACTATCGTCGAGCTTGCCAACGTTGCGAGGATTTTCGTAATGATCAATAACTTTTTCACTGTAAGCCATATTGATGACTCCTAATTAAAATTGTTTAAACTACTTTCAAGCTGCGCTTAGTGCGCGGCCCACTCTACTGTATTTAGATCGACGCCATCTTTGAACATATCCCATAGCGGCGATAGTTCTCGCAGTTTTTCAACTGCATGGCGAACCTTGGCAATAGCCTTATCAATATCGTCTTCGCTGGTGTAGCGACCGATACTAAAGCGGATTGAACTGTGTGCCATCTCATCATTTAAACCCAGTGCACGCAGTACATAGGAAGGTTCAAGACTGGCTGAGGTACAGGCTGAGCCCGAGGATACGGCCAGATCGCGCAGAGCCATAATCAGTGACTCACCCTCTACAAAGGCGAAGCTGATATTGACGATACCCGGAACATGTTGGTCTTCAGAACCATTGAGATGCACCTCCTCCATATCGGAGACGCCTTCCCATAGTCGCGTGCGCAATGCTTCGATGCGCGCCGACTCTTCAGCCAGGTTGTGGAAACCCACTTTAAAGGCTTCACCCATACCAACAATCTGGTGGGTCGGCAAGGTGCCAGACCGCATACCGCGCTCGTGGCCGCCACCGTGCATCTGTGCTTCGATACGCACGCGTGGCTTGCGGCGGACATAGAGTGCGCCAATTCCTTTGGGGCCATAGATTTTATGCGCAGAGAAAGACATCATATCCACATTCATGGCTTCTACGTCGATCGCAGTTTTACCTGCACTCTGAGCAGCATCTACGTGGAAGAACACCTTTTTCTCGCGACAGATCGCGCCAATCGACTCAATATCATTTAATGTGCCCAGCTCATTATTCACATGCATGATGGAAACAACAGTGGTGTCTTCGCGAATCGCGTCGGCAACCATCTGTGGCTGAATCAGGCCATTGCTATCTGGGTCTAGGTAGGTCACTTCCCAGCCTTCACGCTCTAGCTGACGACAGGTATCCAGTACCGCTTTATGCTCAATTCTGGAGGTAATAACATGCCTGCCTTTACGCTGATTAAAGTGAGCGCAACCTTTGATCGCCAGGTTGTTGGCTTCTGTGGCTCCACTGGTCCAGACGATTTCGCGGGGATCAGCACCAATTAGCGTAGCAACATCATTGCGCGCATCTTCAACCGCAGCCTCTGCCTGCCAGCCAAATACATGGGAGCGAGACGCTGGGTTACCGAACTGACCTGTCGGGGTCAAAAATTGCATCATTTTATCTGCAACAGCCGGGTCTACGGGTGTTGTGGAAGCATAATCCAGATAAATGGGAAGATTCATTAATTACTCCAAATTCAGCAGGCGCCTGCCTGCATATTGTCATCTATAACCAGCAGTTTATTAACTTGGCGCTGGGCTATATGTTGTACGTTTCGTTTCGCGACTAGATCAGCCAAACTAATACCATTTAGAAATCCGTGTATCTCTTTACTAAGGTCAGTCCACAGGTTGTGCGTTAAACAGATCTCGCCACCCTGACAGTCGCCTTTGCCCTGACAGTTGGTGGTGTCTATGGACTCGCTCACCGCATCGATAATCTCAGCCACAAATATGCCATCACTGCTGCGGCCAAGGTGATAACCACCCCCTGGACCACGGACACTGGATACCAGGCCGGACTTGCGCAGGCGCGAAAATAACTGTTCAAGATAAGACAGAGAAATAGACTGTCGCTGAGAGATATCAGCCAATGAAATTGGCTTGTCCTCAGCGTGAAGCGTCAAGTCGAGCATGGCTGTTACTGCGTAGCGTCCTCGAGTTGTTAAGCGCATATCTATTACCTGTGAGTTGCCCTGCATGTCAAGATTGGAATTATCTAATAACCTAGTATTTTAGTCAACTAAGTACCTGATTAGTTTAATAGGTTATTTATTAATAATACGCTGCACCGAAGACAGCAGACCACGCAGGATAGATACTTCCATTTGATCCATGCGGGTACGGTTAAATAGCCTTCGCATGCGGGTTAGTAGCTGTTTGGGGTTTTCCGGATCATAAAAACATAGGTCTTCCATGGTTTTAGCTAGATGCTCATGAAAATATTCCAAGTCATCTGCAGTCACCGGTGGCTGATCCCATTCTGCCAGTGAAGGCAGATTGCCCTCTTCATCGGCGAGACTGGCCATACGAACCTCGTAGGCTAACACCTGCACAGCAGTGGCCAGATTTAGCGAGCTGTATTCTGGATTTGAGGGAATATGGACATGGTAGTGGCACTTTTGTAATTCATCATTGGTCAAACCGCGATCCTCGCGGCCAAACAGTAGCGCCACATCATGGGTCTCAGCTTCCTGCCATATTCGCGCACCGCATTCACGGGGATTAATCAGCGGCCAGGGTATTCTGCGCTCGCGAGCACTGGTACCAACCACTAGGCCACAGCCTGCGATGGCTTCATCCACAGACTCAACAATTCTGGCATTACTCAACACATCTCTAGCACCAGCAGCTCGCCATACAGCTCTTGGCGCTGGATATTCACGAGGTTGCACCAGATACAGTTCGGCGAGGCCCATATTTTTCATGGCCCGCGCAGCACCGCCAATATTTCCCGGATGGGTGGTATTGACTAATACAATTCGAATTTTCGCCTGACGCTCATTAGAAGTCACAAACTGCCTCTTACTGGTTAATTCTGCTGACCAAAATTTGGGCGCGAGTGTAGCAGAATCAGGCTTCTCTGGCACAGTAGTTCTGTTACAATGCCCGCCGCTCTTTAAAGTCACTTGGAAACCGTCCTATGCAACCTATGGTTAATATTGCCCTTCGCGCTGCCCGTCAGGCAGGGGAAATGATTGTTAAATCTGCCGATAACCTCGATTTAGTAAAGGTTGATGAAAAGGGTCGCCATGACTTTGTCACTGAAGTGGATCGCCGCTCAGAAGAAACCATCATCTACAACATTAAGAAAGCTTACCCAGACCACCGTTTTCTCGGTGAGGAAAGCGGTGTCAGCGGCAATCTCGACAGTGATATTGAATGGATTATTGATCCATTGGATGGCACCACTAATTTTGTCCGCGGTATTCCCCATGTCGCCATCTCTATTGCCTGCCGCATCAAGGGCAAACTAGAGCATGCGGTGATTTTAGAGCCATTCAAAAATGAAGAATTTACTGCCAGTCGTGGCAATGGCGCCAAACTCAATGGCCGCCGTATTCGCGTTTCTGGCCGCACCGAAGAAGCTGGGGCACTCTATGCCACCGGCATTCCCTTCAGCCCACCCTCTTTTAACGAGATGGATAGCTACCTGGCATGTATGCATGAATTTGCCGATAACTCTGCGGGTATCCGCCGTATGGGTGTTGCCTCTCTGGATCTTGCCTATGTGGCTGCCGGGCGCATGGATGTGTTCTGGGAAATGTCTTTAAAGCCTTGGGATATTGCTGCTGGCGTACTTATTGTGCGCGAAGCTGGCGGTATGGTGAGCGACTTTCAAGGGGGTGAGAAGTTTATGGAGACCGGCCATATTCTGGCCTGCACACCGAAGCTATTTAAGCCTTCACTCAAGGTGCTAAGTAAACATCTAGGCCACATTAAGTAACGCTTTCTAGGTAATTCTAGATAAGAAATACACTGCGCTCAAATAACCAATAGGCGCTGCAAATACCAATGGCGTAAACTGCAGCTTCAGCAAGCTTCTCTTTATGCTTGCCGATAATTGCGATTCTGGTAGCAGCTGCTGCCACCGCCAGCACAGCCACAATAAAGGCCAGCTGTCCCAGCTCAACGCCAATATTAAAGAACAGTAATGCATGCACTTTCATCGAAGCCGGCAAGCCCAGTTCCTGTAATACCACCGCAAATCCAAAACCATGTAAAAGACCAAACACTGCTGAGACACTCACCGGGTAGCGCCAGGTCAAACTATCTTGCTCACCTTCACGTCTGTGTTTAATAATTTCTACAGCCAATAACAAAATACTCAGCGCAATCAAAAGCTCAACCAACTCAGTGGGCAGGCGGAAGATATTTAGTGTCGCCAGACTAAGGGTAATTGAATGGGCGACCGTAAAGCCGGTCACCGTCAGCAGTAGACGTTTAAAACTTCCGGCAATCATTATTAAGCAGACCACAAAAAGTAGATGGTCGGTGCCGATCAGAATATGTTCTATCCCAGCCACTATGTATTGCTTAGCCACATCATTCGGAGAGGACGCCAAAGGCATCTCAATGATGGTTTTTTCGGGACCGGAAAATACCTGCACTGGATCCCCTTCAAGGGGCTTAAAAACAACTAATGATGTCAGCGCGGGATTACTGCGCGGGTAAATAAACTGAATAGAGAACATTGGGCTGGCCTGCGCACAGCGATAGAGCTTTCTGCCCACCAACCCTGCGGGACGTCCGCTAACACCGTTACCGGCAAGGCTACAGCTGCTGTGACTAAGCTCAATAGCGGGCTCTTGTCGGTCGGGCATTACCGGCGGGATTTTCCACTTTAACAGATACTCAGCGCCCTGCTGTTCAATAACCTCAACATAAACTGGACGCGCCTCATCGGCGACAGAAGGCATGGAAAATACTGCCAGCAGAGACAGAAGTATAAAAATCAGCCGCATTATTACTGCTGACCCTGATCGCTGATCTTATATTTGGCCATTAACTTATTGATTGCCTCACGCTTGGTCTGCCGCTGCTGCTGGCGCTGAACATCGGCAAAAACAGCAGAGCTAATTTCTTCAAACTCTGGAATATAGGCGGGCGTATTCTTTTTTAATAAAACCAAATGCCAGCCATAACTGGACTGCACAGGCCCCTGCCACCTATCCGCGACTTCAAAAGCAAATACGCTCTGCTTAAAGTCATCACCAAAGTGGCTACCAATTTCATCATCATCGCGATTAACATAGTTACGATTATAGAGAAAACGCTCACCAAAGCCGGGCGCATTTTCAAATGGCACCTGTTCAGTATTTAATGTTTTGAGTAGCGAATCAGCGATATCTTTGGCCTGACTAACTTCGCGGCTATCACTGGAAATAAACACATGGGTAAAGGTGGCAGACGCTGCCTTTTTGTACTCCTGATTATGCTCCGCGTAATAGATGCGCAAATCATCTTCGGTTAATGGTTCAGCTTCGTCATAAAAACCCTGTGCCAGATAATCCATTTTTTGAATCAGTCGGCGGCGAATAATTTGATCATTTTTATTAAGGTTTAACGCCATTGCTTCGCGAAACAACACCTCATTGCGAGCATAGTCGTCCACCAGACGCTGTCGATCGTCCGCGTTCATCGCCTCCAACGCAGCCTTGGCTTGGCTAGGTTTAAACATCTTGGCCTGCAACTGCATAAATTGCAGCAGCACCTGGTCATCAATCAAAATACTGTACTGCTCATTGGCGTAGTCATCGGCGTTAATCAGCCGTTCACCACCCAGCAATAGCAGAGCAATTAACAAAAATTGTATCAGCGGTTCTTTCAGTAATTTGCGCATAGATTCTTCTTAAGTAAACACCAGTCTATACCTTCAGGCCAAAATAATAGCCGAAGGTATAGCCTAGGGCAGGTGACTATTCAATTTTTTGCCCTGTATTAGGGCTGATACCAAATAGGCGATGTATAGGCGCGCTCTTGAATTGTCTTTGCCCCTCTTGGTGGCTCATCTAACTGCAGTGCCAACGCATCAAATAATCCATTGCGCGGCGTAGGTATCTGCAGCACCCGAGCATAGTAGAACGCTGACTGCTCGGGATTAAAGTCTGGATCAGACCATTGCACAGCGAATTCAGCCTGACCAATAGTATTTGTATAGCGCGCTGATGTTAGATCAACGGTATTACCTACCGCTGGAAGCTTGCCATCGGCATCGAGTTCGCGCCCATCAGACCAGGCAACATTATAAACATGCTCGTGCTGCTCACCGGCAGCATCAACCCAACCCTTAACCATTTGAATACGATCAAGATTAGCGTCCAGAGGATCCTTTACTGCTCGGAGTAAAAAGCTAGGTGCATTGCCTTTTGCCTGCGCGTCTGCACCTATTATATCGCCACCCATAGGTACACCATGCTTGTAACCTATGGCTGCAAAGTCCTCAGATTGCTCAGCATTGTTTGGAAAACCCCAGCCGCCAAACATCTGTAATCGCAGTCTTGGACCGCTGGTAGCATAGGTCTCTTTACGTTTAAAGGCTGCATAAATGGCTTCGCGGTTATTCTCTGTAGCCCACACCGCTGCCAACCCAGAGGCCGACATATCCCAGCCGTCAGCACCCGTAGGGTTACCTAAGACTGGCGCTTTGGTTTCAGGCGTGGAATCCTTGGCCATCTTGCCCCAAAAATTCCCCTCCTCCGGTGACGACAAACCCGAATGAGCATCAGTTGAACCAATAAAGCCAAACTTGTAAGGGTTAACGCCGATTTTTTGTTCTAGGGCGAGACCGGTTTTCAGCGCCGGACGAACATAGTCGCCGGGAGAAACCTCAGTTTTGCTCTCTGAGGTTTGGATATAATGTTCGTAGGTTTCAAAATCGGCAAACTCATCCTCTGGTGAAAACTTTGCATGAGTTTCACTATCACCTTTGATCTGCGTCACCTCAGTAATCGGCTCCCACTGCATACGCGTGCGCGCATAGTCCGCCGTAATAGGCTGACCCTTTACGGAAGTCGTGCCAAACATATAGCCTTTAGAGATATTCGAATTGTGAGGAATAGAGATAAAACGACTGTCCGTGCGCACGGCAGTGTCGTCTAGCCATTGCCAAAGATCCTCTGGATACTGACTCTGATCTGAACCATAGGGAATATACTGACTGGCTTTATCAGCACCATCGGGGGTTACGACAATACGGTGCAGGTTGGCGCCAGTGGGAATCGAACTCCATTCCCAGCCCAATATGCTGGTAAATGTACCCGGATCATTGTGCTTTTCCGCCGCCGCAATAATATCCTGCCAAGCGTCTCTAGTGGTGTTGGTGGTATCACCAAAAATAGCCAGCCCACCAATATTATTATGTATATCAGCAACTGGGTCGCCGCCATGTTCGGCTGCAGACTTGGGTAAGAATCGACCAAAGAAAGCACGGCCCAAGTCATCGTCCAGCGCGTTGTTTAAAGCTCTCACTGCCAACCAGCGTTTAATCGAATCGTACCAACCAATATCTTCCCACTCTATGGTGTCATTGCGAATCTCACGCATCACCCCAAGCATCTCTGCATGATCTGATACCACTAAGAAATCCAGCGGTGTATTAATTTGCACCCGTGCACGATTGTAGGGATGAATCACCGGTTCACCCTTAGCCCAGCGATAGGCTGTGTCGGGGTCGGCACTAAAGTTATTGTTCAAAAAAGCATCGAAAGAATAAGAGGTGTGTAAATGAGTATCACCAAAATATACCTGCGTCTGCCCGTCATCGGCAGGCTTTGCAAAACAGGATGCTGACAGACTCAGAGCAAGCAGCCTTACAACAGTACGCGAGCCTATTTTCATATTAATTCCCCCAAAGCTTATTGTTATTACTTATTGCTGTAGCTTAAACGATTTTAATTCAACTTTAATGCCCTATTATCTGACTCAAGGGTACTTAGTTTAGTCCCCTACCAAAGCAAACCTTTGCCGAAAAACGACAGTGCTGTAAAGTGCGGGAGGTTTCCTAATTAAAGCCCAAAATAACTATGCATAGCTTTTCTAGAACTACTGGTATTTCAGTCGTCGTCGCCAATATGGTCGGCACCGGTGTCTTTACCAGTCTGGGTTTTCAATTACTGGGTATTCAATCGCCCTTTGTACTGATGATGCTATGGTTGGTCGGCGGCTTAACCGCCCTGTGTGGCGCGCTCACATATGCGGAACTTGGCGCCAATCTACCCCGCTCTGGTGGTGAATATAATTTTCTATCGCGGCTTTACCACCCCTGCGCCGGTTTTATCTCTGGCTGGGTATCAGCTACCGTGGGGTTTGCCGCGCCAGTCGCACTGGCTGCCATGACTTTTGGTGCCTATCTGTCCGCAGTATTTCCCGAGCTGTCTAGAACCTGGACTGCGGTATCCCTGGTTGTGATACTCACCCTAGCTCACTGCCTATCTCGCCAAGCCAGCAGCAGTGTGCAGCAAATTTTTACCGCTCTTAAACTGCTACTAATACTGCTGTTTTGCGCAGTGATTTTGGTCTGGGGCAATAGCCCACAAACACTTAACTTTGCACCTCAAGCCGGCGATGAGAAGTTACTGTTTAGCGGCGCCTTCGCTGTCGCTCTTATTTACGTCAACTACGCCTACACCGGCTGGAATGCCGCGACCTATGTGACCGGCGAAATGCACAATCCACAACGCAACCTGCCGATCATATTATTTATTGGTACCGCCACAGTGATGGCCCTCTATTTGATGCTTAACTTTACCTTCCTTAGCGCCGCACCTATCTCCAGCTTAGAAGGTAAGCTAGAAATAGGGGTGATTGTGGCTGATGCAGCACTCGGCGATAACGCAGGCAAAGTAATGGGTGCAGTACTAGCTCTACTCTTAATCTCCACGGTCAGCGCCATGACCATGGCTGGCCCTCGTGTACTTCAAGTCATAGGCGAAGATTTCAAAGTATTTGCCAAACTTGCCGACTGCAACAGACAGGGTATCCCAGCAACCGCGGTTCTGTTTCAAGGCGTTTTGGCTGTGTTTTTTATTATTAGCGCCACCTTTGAGTCGGTGCTAATTTTCTCCAGCTTTGTGCTGGGTGTTAATACCTTATTCTCAGTACTTGGCGTATTTGTGCTGCGCTATAAGAAACTTAATATAGCTGGAGCCTACAAAACCTTTGCCTATCCTGCAGCACCATTGATATACCTCAGCGTGACTCTATGGACCTTGGCCTATGTGTTGATCTCACGGCCTCAAGAAGGGCTTTTGGGTTTGGGGATTATTGCGCTTGGTGCAACCATCTACTTTTTATCCGCCGATAAAACTGCGCAAGATTCGGGTCGATAAATCTCTTTAAGTCAGCAATACTTGCTGCATGAACTCAGACTACCAACGCATTGCCGAAGCCATCGGCTTTATCAATACCAATATCCAACAGCAGCCATCGCTAGACGATATTGCGGCAGCGATCAATCTCAGTCCCTTTCATTTTCAACGCCTTTTTAGTCGCTGGGCTGGCGTCACACCGAAAAAGTATTTGCAGATTCTAACGGTCGAGCGAGCCAAGCACCTATTGGCTAAATCGAAACCATTAGTAGAGGTATCAGCTACTGTTGGCCTCAGCAGCAGCTCTAGGCTCTATGATCATTTTGTCCAACTCGAAGCTATGACGCCTGGGGAATATAAAGCTGGCGGGGCTGGCATTAGTATTCGATACATGATTGCACCCAGCCCCTTTGGTGATATTTTTATAGCCACCACGCCAAGAGGCATTTGCAAACTTTCATTTCTAGTCGATAACAATAAGGATCAGCAGATTGCTGATTTAGAAAGAACTTGGCCTGGTGCAGAAATACAGTACGGGGCGACAGAAATTATGCAAACCACGCAAGGTTTTCTTTCTGGAAATCAAGTAGTTAAAGGGCCACTGTCCCTGCATGTCACTGGCACCAATTTTCAAATTGCAGTATGGCGGGCACTGCTGCAAATTGATCCGGGCTGTATCAATAGTTATGGCCAGGTTGCCACAGCAGTGGGTAGGCCCAAGGCCGCGCGTGCTGTGGGCACAGCGATTGGATGTAACCCTATCGCTTTTTTAATTCCCTGCCATCGTGTGTTGCAGCAGAGCGGAAAGATTGGCGGTTATCTCTGGGGTGAAACACGCAAACATGCGATTCATGCTTGGGAGACCGCAAGATACAACCAATGACAGCTAAGTCTTATCGAACTAACGAATACAGAGATCCTTCGCCTTGCTCAGGATGACAGCGGCTAGGCACCGAACTCTCAAGCAATGCCACGAAGACCCTTGCGATCAATCAGGCACCGCTTATGGTTGTGAGGATTTTCAGATGAAGCGAACACCTGTTTGAGCGCAGCGAGTTGTGTGAGTGCTGAAAATCCTTGCAACCATGGAGTCGATCGCAAGGGTTTTCGGGGTATTGCTAACGCTGGAATTAAGATCCTTCGCTTCGCTCAGGATGAAAGTCAGGCTGCGCCTGACTTTCAGCTGGTAATACCTTTAATTTCCAGAAAATCATCAAACCCAAATTCGCCCCACTCGCGGCCATTACCAGACTGCTTATAGCCACCAAAAGGAGCAGTGTAATTTTGCGAAGCACTATTCAGGCTAACCATTCCCGCGCGCAATTGTCCGGCAACACGCTTAGCACGCTCATCATCGCCAGTACTCAAGTAGGCCGCCAATCCATAGGGTGTATCGTTGGCAATCTCGATAGCTTGCTCTTCAGTATCAAAAGAAATCATCGTCAGAACTGGACCAAAAACTTCTTCCTGAGCAATCGTCATCTGGTTATTAACACCAGCAAAAACCGTGGGCTTAACAAAGTAACCAGTCTCCAAACCCTCAGGCTTACCCAAACCGCCAGCAACCACTTCAGCGCCCTCATCAATACCCACTTTAATCAAGCCCTGAACCTTATCAAACTGCACGCGGCTGGACAGAGGTCCAACATGCATACCCTCTTTAGTAGGCTGATCAATCTGAACCTGCTCAGCCGCTACTTTGGCAATTTGCACGGCTTGATCATAAACAGAAGAATGCACCAACATGCGCGACGGAGCATTACAGGATTGGCCTGTATTGCCCATCATATGGGCAACGCCTGCACTCACAGCAGTTTCAAGGTTGGCATCTTCAAAAATAATATTCGGTGACTTGCCACCCAGCTCTTGGGTCACACGTTTAACCGTATCGGCAGCTGCCTTAGCGACCAGAACACCGGCGCGGGTTGAGCCGGTAAATGACACCATATCAATATCGGGATGGCTGGAAAGTACTGCGCCAACACCTGGTCCATCGCCGTTAACCATATTGTAAACACCGGCTGGGAAACCAGCCTGATCCATCATCTCGGTAAATAGATACCCGGACAGAGGTGCAATTTCACTGGGCTTTAACACCATGGTGCAACCGGTTGCCAGTGCTGGTGCAACCTTGCAGGTAATCTGATTGATCGGCCAGTTCCAAGGTGTAATAAAGCCACAGACCCCAATCGGCTCTTTAACAATGCGGGTATTGAGTACCTGACGTTCAAACTCAAATACTTTCAATGCCTCCAGTGCCGTGGAGATATGTCCACGGCCGGTGTCAGCCTGAGATGCACTGGCAAAGGAAATGGGCGCACCCATTTCCATGGAGATGACCGCAGCCATTTCATCGTAGCGATCCATATAGATTTGCAACAGTTTTTCCATCAGCGCAATGCGTTCATCGACGCTGAATTTTGAATACACAGGGAATGCAGCCTTGGCTGCCGCAATCGCTGATTCAACATCTGCAGCGGCGCCCAGAGAAATAGTGGCAACCATCTCTTCATTGGCAGGGTTTTCTACATGAAAATCATTGGCTTGAACTGGATTTACCCACTGGCCATTGATATAAAACTGGCGTAAATCTTTCATTTAAATTCCTCTTTAATGTGCCTACTGGCTCGATATTATGGCGAGAATATTAATACTGATCACAATAGGGGCGCTATACCCCTATTGCGGTGAAGCTATTTGCAGGGTTTTTATAGCAGCGCCTCTAACGCTTCCATAGTTTGCGGCCCTACCATGCGATGCAGTAACTTGCCGTCAGTGCTAATTACCAGCGTTTCTGGCAGCACAGCCACGGGATCAAGATTCCACATGCCGCGCGGGTCTGATAGTAAGGCGGGAAACTCAACACCTAACTTGGCCATCTCAGTGCGCAAGGTGTCGCCCTGAGAGTTATCAAAGTTAACCCCTAGAACAGTCACCCTATCCGCATACTGATGGGCAAACTCATTAAACTCTGGGATTTCTTTGCGACAGGGAGCGCACCAAACGGCCCAATAATTAATGAATACCAGCTTGGGAGAAGCCGCTAGATCAATGGTGTCGCCATCCAATAGCAAATATTGAGACTCTGACGAGTCTTGAGTACAGCCTGTTAGACCTGTTAGTAAAAGGCTTATAAGGACCAGTTTTTTAATCATTACCCATTTCTCTCTATCTATTTCTGACTGCCCCTGTGAGGGCATACTCTGTGCTTTAAATAACGATTCGACCGTTACCGAAAAATTAACATCCAAACTGCTGCGAGTCTGTCCCACTAGCATATCGTATTTTTCGTACTAGGGATCATCAGGACATTAATTTGTCTGTTCCATACTGCGCGGAACTCCGATTATTTTGGCCGCGCCAGATACTTACGTTAGCAAGAGTAATAGAGCCCAAATTATGTAATAACGCATGGTGACCCGTCGCGGTTTGGTTTAGATCCATTTGGTCGTACAATGAAGCTTTTAGTGTACGTGCCCCGTAAAAGGATAGTTAATGACCACCATTTACCATAACCCGCGTTGTTCCAAATCTAGGCAAACTCTGGAAATTTTGCGCTCAAAGGGCGTCGAACCCGAGATTGTGCTCTATCTGGAAGCGCCTCTAAGCAAACCTACACTGGTGGACCTGCTGACCAAATTAGATCTAAGTGCAGCCCAGCTGGTGCGTCGTTCGGAGCAGGATTTTAAAGATAAAAAGTTGGGGGCAGTCGATGTTTCTGAGGCACAACTGATTGAAGCTATGCTGAAAAATCCCAAATTAATTGAACGACCCATTGTGGTTGTGGGCGACAGAGCCGTCTTGGGCCGCCCTCCTGAAAATGTGCTGGAGTTACTCTAATGTCGAATCCCTACATTTTAGTGCTGTACTACAGTCGCAACGGTCATGTAAAAATGCTTGCCGACCAACTTGCACTGGGCATTGAAAGTGCGGGTATGGAGGCAAGGCTGCGAACAGTGCCTGCAGTCTCTACCGTCTGTGAAGCCACTGAAGAAAGCATCCCAGCGAGCGGCGATATCTACTGCAGCGATGATGACTTAAGCAACTGCGCAGGCCTGCTGCTTGGCAGCCCCACCAGATTTGGCAATATGGCCGCGCCGTTAAAATATTTTCTTGATGGCACTGCCGGACTGTGGATGAATGGTGCATTAATCAACAAACCCGCTGGCGCATTTACCTCGACCTCAAGCCTCCACGGTGGCCAGGAATCTACATTGCTCACCATGATGGTGCCGCTGTTGCATCAGGGTATGGTATTTGCGGGCGTGCCCTATTCTGAGGCTGCACTCAGTGCTACAAAGAGTGGCGGCACTCCTTACGGATCAACCCATATTGAGGGTAATAACCTCAGCGCCGAAGAAATTCAAATATGCCAGGCACAGGGCAAGCGTATTGCAGTGCTGGCGACTAAATTACTCTAACAATAAGGCAGACTCAGTTGACCACAGAACTAAAGCTTTCTATCAGCAGATTTTTAACTCGCAGTAGCTATACTTTGCTGATGCTTACACTCACCGTCCACCTGTGGCTGCAGAGTGCACCCTGGATTATTTATGTAATCAGCCTGCTGCCACTGGCACTTTTTATACCCGGTATGCTGGCAGATAGGCTGCGCACATTGATCTGGATGGGCTTTGTGGTGCTGCTTTATTTTTATAATGGCATACAAAATCTCAGCGCTCCCGAACCAGCGACATTGGATATTGTCGAATTGGTGTTGAGCGTAATCCTGTTCTGCGCAGCAATGATCTATGCACGTATCAGACAGGTTAATAATTTATAACGCGTTATTAGATAAGGAATTCCCATGGCTGAAAAAAAACTGGGCATTATTCGCCGCTTCTTTCGATTTATCGGAAAAATAGTAACGGCTATTCGCTACCTCTTTAGTCTATTTTTTGTTGGCTTCTTCTTGCTGATTATTGTTGGTATGTTTGCCGAAGATATTCAGCCAATTCCCGATAAAGGCGCTCTTTATTTAGCGCCCAGTGGTGTGCTGGTAGACCAAAAAACCTTTACCGATCCCTTTGATCAGATTTTTTTAGGCAGCTCGCAGCGAGATTCAGAGACGCTGGTAAGGGATATTATTGAAGCCTTAGATAGCGCCCGCAATGACAGCCGCATTACCCATCTGCTGCTCGACACGGACTATATGGCTGGCGGCGGCATCAGCAAACTCGAAGAAATCAGCTCGGCCCTTTTGCGCTTTAAGAAAAGCGGCAAGCCGATTATTGCAGTGGGCGACAACTTTAATCAGCAGCAGTATTTTCTCGCCTCGCACGCCGATGAGATTCTTCTCAATCCATTAGGTGCGGTCAGCATTACCGGCTTTGGGACTTATCGCAGCTATTTTAAAGAGGCACTGGATAAGCTTAAAATTAATATCAATGTATTTCGCGTCGGCGATTACAAAAGCGCGGTAGAACCCTTTCTGGGCAATAATATGTCTCCCCAAGTAAAGCAGGAGAGTCGCGAACTAATCGACTCACTGTGGCAATTTTACAGCTCTCAGGTGGAGCAGTTACGCGGCCTCCCCGATGGCGCCATAGACGATTTCGCCAATAACCTGCACTTTAAGCTTCAGGCTGCCAATGGCGACAGCTCAGCGCTGGCCAAAGAACAGAATCTTGTAGATCAGATAGCCACCAGAACAGAGATGTTCGCTTACCTCAATGAGGTACTTCCTGGCACAGATGGCGAGTTCGATAGCATTAATATGAAGGCCTATCTCAATCATAGCCGCCTTAGCTCTAGAAGCAGTGCCGCCGCCAAGGCACATAAAGTCGCGCTGGTGGTTGCCAAGGGCTCCATTGCGGATGGCGAGCAACCGGAGGGAAGTGTTGGCGGTGACACCTTAGCGGGCATTTTTTCCAGTCTGCGAGATGATAGCGATGTGAAAGCAGTGGTGTTGCGTATCGATAGCGGCGGCGGCAGTGCCTTTGCCTCGGATATTATTCGCGATGCTATTTCTGCCACGCAAAAGAAAGGTATTCCCGTGGTCGTGTCCATGGGTAGCTATGCAGCATCTGGTGGTTACTGGATAGCTGCAGATGCCGATCGTGTGCTGGCCCTGTCAACGACCTTAACTGGTTCTATTGGTGTCTTTGGGATAATCCCCACTGTCGAAAATTCGCTCGCTGCTCTGGGTGTTTATTCAGACGGTGTTGGCACCACAGATATCGCTGGCATGATGCAGCTAGATCGCCCCATGACCCAGCAGAGTAAAATGATTTTTCAAGCTGGCGTGGACAATGTGTATACCCGCTTTATCAGTCTAGTGGCTGATGGACGCAACTCGACGCCAGCAGAGGTGCACGAGATAGCTCAGGGTCGGGTCTGGACCGGTGAGAAGGCACTGGAACTGGGTTTAGTTGATCAGTTAGGAGACCTAAATGATGCCATTGTGGTAGCGGCTGAGTTAGCTAATCTGGAGGAATATAAAGTCGATTATCGCCGCAAACCGCTTACGGTTTATGAGCAGCTATTGATGGAGATGAATACCAATGTTAGCGCTTCATTATCTGGCTTGGGCGTCAGTAGTCTGCTACCTGTGAGTTTGCGTCAGCAGGCTGCGGGGATTTTAAAACCATTGCAGATTCTGGATACATTGAATGACCCGCGCGGTATTTATCTCTACTGTGGTAATTGCCCGCTCTAGATAAAAATTACTGCGGGCCGAAGGCGATAAAGACTAAATACTCAAAACCGTTTTTACAAAAGGCATGGTTAGGCGTCGCTGCTCCTGTAGCGATGCACTGTCCAACTTCTCAAGTGCCTCCATCAACAGTCGCGTGTTACGCGGCAATCGATGTAACATAAATAGTGCAACCTCATCCGACAGATACAGGCCACGGCTGTTAGCCCGGTATTGCAATAGGCGCCTGCGATCGGCATCTTTGTAATCAGCCATCTGCAATGTAACGCCAGACTTTAAACGTGACAATAAATCTTCCAACTGCACGTCAAGCTCATCCGGTGCCAGATGCGCGGAGACAATTAAACGGGTATCTGCATCGCGACAGCGATTAAAGAAATGAAACAGCGGCTCTTGCCATTCTGGCTTGTAGGCAACCAGGTCTAAATCGTCCAGGCAGACAATAGGTGCATGTTCAAGCCCCTCTAGCACCTGCTCCGGTGGGTACTCCTGCACATCTGCCATCGGCAGGTAGACTGCACCGGCATTTCTGCCCAGCGCCGACTGCTGGCAGACTGCCTGCAACAGATGTGACAGCCCAGAGCCCTCAGCACCAAATAGAAAGGCAAACTTGCGACCCTCATCTTTAAGTAAGAACGTTGCCATATGCTGTGGTGTGCCATTTGGCGCATAGAAGTTATCAAAGGTTGCTTGATCATCCAGCGCTATGGCCAGACTTAATTGTTGATATCCGTTCACTTATGTATCCAAGTAAATTGTAATTGCCCTGTATAGAGCGCCTCTTGTTCAATTTGGCTTTGAAGCTTGCCACTGCGCACCAGTGCCGAATGTAATAACTCAGCGCCACCCTCCACATCCACGGCAAGGGTCAGCTGCTCACCCTCCACGCCATGCACATCCAGTGAATCGACTAACTCGAGTTTTTTGAACTGTGCCAAAACGGCCTGATAATCTTTAAACGTGGTCACGCCATCAATATTTACAATCAACTCATTGGTGTTGATTTGCGGCACATAGGTAAATGACTCGGCGAGACTGTCCACCAATCCATCTACGGCGGCGGCCATAAAGGGTTCACCATAGCTAGCGCGAAAGTCATTCAGCTGACGACGGCCAGAGGCCTGATATAGCCAGGCACCGCGGACCCCACCAGAGGACGTAGTGTAAAACCGCAGCGCGATCCAACCGTCGGTTTTATAACGCTCGGAGGCTGCTTCAATTAAATCTGCTCGCAGACTCCAAGCCTCGTTAATCGATAGGGATAGCTGATCTTCCAGATCAAAGGCCGGCAATCTGTAGGGCATACCACGCGCGCTCATCGCCTGATCAAATAGCTCCAATGCTGATGGAGAGGTTTGTGAAGCCGTGTATTCATCAATAAAGCCTCTTCCTTCAATCGCATCATCACGCACAATCCACACCAACAGCTTGGGACGGTTAGAGGGCAGGACAGGCAGCTGGGCCTGGCGAATAAGTTGGTCTATGCCCTGACGGGAAAAACTTACCTCAAGACCGGTTTCGGGTTCGAAGTTGGTGTCCACTTGGGGCAAACTGCGAAAACCAACTCCGGCAACAAATGCATTTGGGTCAGTTAAGAAAGGTTGAACATTGGGAGACTGCTTAATTTTGCTGTCGCCAGTCAGCTTGACTAGCACCTGATTAAGCGCTTCGCGAACACCCAGCTGCTGAGATTCTGCCGATTGATCAATCACTGGAACTAGCCCACTGTAGAGACCAGACACTTCTTCAGCCAAAGAATTCAGGCTAAAACAGGCCAAAATTAGCGCAAATATCCGTTTCAACGACTTTTCTCCCAATTAATTTGCATCATTGTACCAGTGCTTAATGAAAATTAGTCTGACTCTCTCTAAAATACCCGCTCCACAGAGGAAGCCTGTCCATGACCGAAAAAACTCAATCTTTGAGCTATAAAGATGCTGGCGTTGATATTGATGCCGGCAATACCCTAATCGACAAAATTAAAGGTGCAGCCAAACGAACCCGTCGCCCGGAGGTAATGGCTGGACTCGGAGGCTTTGGTGCACTGTTTGAATTACCCACAGGTTACCGCGAGCCCGTCATGGTATCTGGTACCGACGGCGTAGGTACAAAATTGCGTCTGGCCCTGGATCATGGCAAACATGACACTGTGGGTATCGACTTGGTTGCCATGTGCGTTAACGATCTTATTGTTTGCGGCGCAGAACCTCTATTTTTTCTCGATTATTACGCCACGGGTAAACTCGATATTGATACTGCAGCAGCAGTGGTTAATGGTATTGCCGATGGTTGCGAACTATCGGGCTGTTCATTAATTGGTGGTGAAACCGCCGAGATGCCCGGCATGTACGAAGGCGATGACTACGACCTCGCAGGTTTCTGTGTTGGTATGGCAGAAAAATCTGAGTTGATCGACGGCAGTAAAGTGGCTGTTGGCGACACATTGATTGGTCTGGCCTCAAGTGGCCCTCATTCCAATGGATACTCTCTGATTCGCAAAGTGCTGGAAGTCACCAGCACCGATCCTGCTACAACGGAGCTTGATGGTCAGCCATTGATTGATCTACTGATGGCACCGACCAAAATCTATGTGAAATCGCTGCTTGGCTTAATTGCTCAGTCACCGGTTCACGCCTTGGCCCATATTACCGGTGGTGGATTGCTGGAAAATATTCCACGTGTGCTGCCAGACAATGCCACCGCTATAATCGACACCAATGCCTGGACCCGTCCAGTCGTATTCGACTGGTTACAGCGCGGCGGTAATATCGACGAACATGAAATGCACCGCACCCTAAACTGTGGTGTGGGAATGGTTATCTGTGTGCCTGCTGAAACAACGCAGACCACCCTCGACTTCTTAGCCGCTAATGGCGAGAGCGCCTTTGTTCTCGGTACTATCGAAGAGAGCAAAGAGGGTCAGGAACAGGTACAACTTCTCGGGCTTGCTGAATGACGCAAAGCCTGACAGGCGATAAAAAAGCACGCCTTGTCGTGCTGATATCTGGCGGCGGCTCCAACTTGCAGTCATTTATTGATGCCTGTGACAACGGCAGCCTCAATGCTGAGGTTGCTGCTGTTATCAGTAATAAAGGAGGGGTTAAAGGCCTCGAACGTGCGGCTAAGGCCAATATTCCCAGCATAGTCATAGATCACCGCGCCTTTGATTCTCGTGAAGAGTTCGATGAAAACCTCGCAGAATTGATCGAGAGCTTTAATCCAGACCTGGTGGTTCTCGCAGGCTTTATGCGTATCCTGACTCCGGACTTTGTAACCCGCTTTCTCGGTAAGCTAATTAATATCCACCCTTCACTGCTACCCGCCTACCCCGGCCTGCATACTCATCAACGGGCTATTGATGCTGGGGATGCAGACGCTGGCGCAACCGTGCACTTTGTCACACCAGAGTTAGATGGCGGCCCCTCAGTATTGCAGGCACGAGTCGCTATCAAAACGGGCGATAGCGCCAGCGATTTGGCTTCACGGGTGCTAGGCTATGAACACCAAATCTATCCTCAGGCAGCGCAGTGGTTTTGCCAGGGCCGACTGTCGATGAAAGAGGGTCTGGCAGTAATGGATGGCGAAGCACTTGGCGAAAATGGCATAATTTTTAATCAAGCCAGCGAACATTAATAGCTTTTGCTACTCTATAGCTATCAGCACTAGAAACATTACCGAGTACTATTAACCTATGGCTTTGTTTAAAAAAACAACTCAAACAGTTATCACCAGCCTGTTGCTTGGCAGCCTTTCGCTGCTCGCCGGTGCCGACCCCCTCAATAGTTACCAGGCCACCTACAGCGCCGAATTTAATGGCATGGAAATCGAAGCTACACACCGCCTAGAACAATTAGACTCTGGTCAGTATCGCGAGACATTAAAAGCCCGCAATATCTTGGGTAAAATTGATGAACAGGCACTTTTTAGTGTTTCAGAAAAGCGGCAGATCATTCCACAAGAATACCGCTACCAGCGATCACTGATAGGGGTCAAGCGCAGCGAACGCCAGATTTTTGACTGGCCCAACAAGACAGTCGAGTACAGCAAAGATGGCGAGACAAAGTCTGTTGCCATCGACCCTGGCTTTCTGGATATTATTACCCACAAGCTGCAACTGAGGCACGATCTGCAATCCGGTAAAGAGATTTTGTCCTACCCTGTTATTTCGCGGGGAAAGCTGAAACAATATGTTTATCAAGTTGTTGCCAGTGAAGTATTGGAAACGGCCATTGGTCCACTCAATACCGTTAAGGTGCAGAGAGTGAGAGAAGATGGTAAACGTCAGACCATAATTTGGCTGGCAACTGACTGGGATTATTTGGCGGTCAGGCTAGAACAAAAAGAGAATGGTGATAGCCATCAAATGAAAATACTTAATGGGAAAATTGATAATTTGCCCATTGTGCCTTTAGCGATTGCTAACGAGGAAACCCTATGACACCCGCGCGCAATAAGTCTGGTACGAGTAAATTTATTCTAATTCTTGGCTCACTCGCCGCCATCGCTGTTATTGGTGGTGTGCTCTACCAGGCCCAATCCAATAGCGATGAAGAACTTGAATACAGGATTATCCCTGAACAGGTAACCGAAGCCGTTATCAAAAAGCCCGATGTCCCGGAGGCATTTATTCCCGCGCCAACGCCAGAGCCTACACTGGTTACAGAATCTGTAGCACCCACAGCACCCAAATTACCCTCTCTTGATGATAGCGATGAGTTTGTTCGTGAACGATTATTGCTAATAAAACACAGGGCCGACCTAGAAACATGGCTTAACACCGACGACCTGATAAGACGTTCCGCCAGTTACTTTGATGGTCTGGCCCGCGGTGTAACCCTGAGCAAAATATTGCCTTTAACGACGCCAGAGGGCAGTTTTACCACTCACCGTGATGGCGATATCATCTGGCTCAATGCCGGAAACTACGAACGCTATAACAGTACCATTGCGGTGTTAATATCATTAGATATGAAATCAATGGCGCAGCTGTTTCACTTTATCCGACCCCTATTAGAGAGCGCATTTGCCGAGATGGGTTACCGTCCTCGACAGATGGACGGCATCATATTGCAGGGTATTGATAATATTTTAGACACGCCCATTATCGTAGAGCGTATTGAATTAACGCGCGAGTCAGTGACTTACAAGTTTGCCGACCCGGATTTGGAAGCACTGCTGCCACTGCAAAAGCAACTGCTGCGCACCGGGCCAGAAAACACCCAGCGCATTCAGCAGCAAGCAATGGCTCTTAGAGCAGCCCTGCTTAACCCTTAAGTTTTTGGCAGTGTGACACCTGTTTGGCCCTGATATTTACCACCGCGGTCTGCGTAGGACGTTGCACAGACCTCATCAGATTCAAAGAACAACATCTGCGCTACACCTTCATTGGCATAAATCTTCGCTGGAAGGTTCGTGGTGTTTGAGAATTCCAAGGTTACATGACCTTCCCACTCCGGCTCGAGCGGCGTCACGTTGACAATGATGCCGCAGCGGGCATAGGTGGACTTGCCTAAACAGATGGTTAAAACAGAGCGTGGAATTTTAAAATATTCAACGGTTCTAGCCAGCGCAAAAGAGTTAGGCGGGATAATGCAGTACTCGCCTTTCATATCGACAAATGAGTCATTATCAAAGTTCTTTGGATCTACTGTCTTCGAGTGAACATTGGTAAATACCTTAAATTCATCGGCACAACGCACATCATAACCATAGCTCGAGGTGCCATAAGAGATCACACGGTCGTCGCCAGAATAACGCACCTGCCCCGCTTCAAAAGGCGCGATCATTTGGTTTTGCTCGGCCATATGGCGAATCCAGTTATCTGACTTAATACTCATCTAAAGGTGGCTCCATTAAAATGTGGTTATGCTTTCGGGTCGGTATGATACCGATTTACACTGGTTGGGCAAGAGATCCTTCGCTGAGCGCAACAAAGGATCTATTCAAACACTATCTCTGGCCCAGCACTATTACCACCAGCCTCTAACTCGGCCATCACCGACGCAGCAACCTGCCCATAATGCTGAGCGATGGCTCCTTCAGGATCAGCCACCACTGTTGGCAGGCCCCGATCACCATTCTCACGAATTGAACGCTCCAGTGGCAAACTACCCAGCAGCTTAGTGCTGTATTGGTCAGCAACTTTGACGCCGCCACCATCACCAAAAATAGGCTCGGCATGGCCACATGCGCTGCAGATATGCATCGCCATATTTTCCACGATACCGAGCACCGGAATATTGACCTGAAGGAACATCTCAATGCCCTTTTTAGCGTCCAGCAGGGCAATATCCTGTGGCGTGGTCACTATAACGGCCCCAGATATCTGCGCCTTTTGCGCCATAGTTAATTGAATATCGCCTGTGCCTGGCGGCATATCCACCACCAGCACATCCAGCTCACCCCACATTGTCTGTTGCAATAGCTGCAATAGCGCCCCGGACGCCATGGGCCCGCGCCAAGCCATTGGGGTGTGTTCCGTCACTAAGTAAGCCATGGACATGGTAGCTAGGCCATGGGCTTCGATCGGCGCAAAGTGCTTTTCATCGGCAGCTGTGGGGCGAGTACCCTCAGCCACACCCAACATCATAGCAATACTGGGACCATAGATATCGGCATCCAGTAAGCCGACTTTTTTGCCGGCAGCTTGCAGCGCCAAAGCCAAATTGACAGCAGTTGTCGACTTGCCCACTCCACCCTTGCCCGAGGCAACGGCTACAATGTAATTCACCTGATCTAACACTAAAACACTCCAATGCGTGCGGATTTAACGAATACAGCTAATTACAACCGGTTCCAAAGCAATTTCACATGAAAAGTTGGTACAAAATCGCTATAGTTGCGGCTTGTAATTAACGCTAAAAAAAGAATCTAACCATGCCATCAAAACGCCAAATACTGGTAACCAACGCCCTACCTTATGCCAATGCGGCACTGCATCTAGGCCATGTGTTGGAATACACGCAAACCGATGTTTGGGTGCGCTTCCAGCGAATGCGCGGGCATGAATGTTACTACCTTTCTGCCGACGATGCTCATGGAACTGCAATCATGTTAAAGGCAGATGAAAAAGGCGTGACTGCTGAGC